>NZ_CP072348.1:607500-907500 GCF_018127925.1 Prevotella melaninogenica
CGAACATTCCGACAGTGATTGATCCGATTATGGTATCTACAAGTGGCTTTAGACTTATGAAACAAGATGCTTTAGAACTATTTTGTCAATCCTTGCTTCCTATGTCTACCCTACTGACCCCTAATCTTCCTGAGGCAGAAATATTGTCAAACATGAAAATAAAAAACATTGATGACATGGATATAGCAGCACAAAGAATCCTGAGTTTGGGCTGTAAAGCTGTCTTGATAAAAGGAGGACATATGACAGGAGATAGAAAGATAGACCGATTATATATGACGAATGGAATAGTACAAACTTTTACCCATAAGACAATAGACACCCAAAACACTCATGGAACAGGCTGTACCCTCTCCTCTGCTATCACTTCCTTTATAGCACGTGGACTGAATTTAGCTGATGCCATAGCTGCTGCAAAACACTATCTTTCTCAAACATTGGCGGCTGGTAAGGATATTCATATAGGCGAAGGACACGGACCTGTTAACCATTTCTTTAATCCTGAGAAACTAATAACTTTATGATACAATTTATTACACATGCCAATAATCGCTATGATTACTTAGATGGCGTTCGTATGGCACTTGAAGGAGGATGCCGATGGATTCAACTTCGAATGAAGGATGCTTCAGAAGAGGAGATTCTGAAGACTGCAGAAAGTACGAGAAAACTATGCAGACAATACGATGCAGTCTTCCTTCTTGATGACTATGTAGAACTGGTAGAAAGGTCAGGAGCTGATGGTGTGCATCTTGGTAAGAACGATATGCCTATCGATAAAGCACGTCGTCTTCTTGGAAAGGATAAAATCATTGGTGGTACAGCAAATACTTTTGAGGATGTCAAACGTATCTATTCTGCTGGAGCAGACTACATTGGTTGCGGTCCATTCCGCTTTACTACTACCAAGAAAAAGCTATCTCCTATCTTAGGGTTAAATGGCTATAGCCGTATCATTGAGCAAATGACTGCTTACGGGATTAATATCCCTGTCATTGCTATTGGTGGTATACTTCTACAAGATGTATCGGATATAATGCAGACAGGGGTAAGTGGCGTAGCTATTAGTGGTGCTATCCTTAATGCTAACAATGATGATAAGCCAGTTACCACAATGAAAAGATTTATCAATGAACTTAAATCAAACAATAAATGAAAACAGAATTCAAGTTTAGTTATCCTTCCTCTGAGAAGGTTTACCTAAGTGGAAGACTCTATCCTGAGCTCAAAGTGGGTATGCGTAAAGTACATCTTACTCCTACTGTTACTATCAAGAAAGGAGAAAGATGTGAGGAAAACAATGCTCCTGTGTATATATATGATACCAGTGGAGCTTACAGTGATCCTAATATTGATATCAACTTAGAGTGCGGACTGCCTAAACTACGACAGTCTTGGGTCATAAAACGTAAGGAAAGACAGACCCAAATGTATTTCGCCAAACAGGGTATTATAACTGAGGAGATGGAATATGTTGCCATCAGAGAGAATATGAATTGTGAGGAATTGGGTATCGACACGCGTATCACTCCAGCGTTTGTATGCAAGGAAATTGCCGAAGGAAGGGCTGTAATACCAGCTAACACAAAGCATCCAGAGTCTGAACCAATGATTATCGGGACAAACTTTCTTGTGAAGATAAACGCCAATATCGGCAATTCCTCCACATCTTCTGATATCGAACAAGAGATTGAAAAGGCGGTTTGGAGTTGTAAATGGGGTTGCGATACATTAATGGATTTATCTACAGGTAAGGATATCCATGAAACACGAGAACGGATTCTTCGCAACTGTCCTGTCCCTGTTGGAACAGTACCTATGTATCAAGCTTTTGAGAAAGTTAATGGAAAGATTGAAGCTCTTAACTGGGAAATCTTCCGTGATACCTTGATTGAACAGTGCGAACAAGGAGTGGATTACTTTACAATTCATTGTGGCATACGACTAAAGAATATACATCTTGCTGACAATCGATTGACAGGTATCGTAAGTCGTGGTGGTAGTATTATCTCTAAATGGTGCAAGGAACATCAGAAAGAGAGTTTCCTCTATGAGCATTTTGATGATATATGTGATATCTGTGCAAGGTATGATGTTGCAATATCATTGGGAGACGGACTACGTCCCGGTTGTACGCACGATGCGAATGATGCGGCTCAATTTGCTGAACTTGACACGATGGGCGAATTAGTTGAGCGTGCATGGGATAAGAATGTACAGGTCTTTATTGAAGGTCCAGGTCATGTTCCAATGCATAAAATCAAAGAGAATATGGACCGACAGATTGATAAGTGCCATGGTGCACCCTTCTATACATTAGGTCCACTTGTCACTGATATTGCTCCAGCTTACGATCATATCACGTCTGCTATTGGTGCATCTCTCATAGGATGGTACGGTACTGCCATGCTATGTTATGTAACACCAAAGGAGCATCTTGCCCTGCCTGAGAAAGAAGATGTACGTATTGGTGTCATCACTTATAAGATAGCTGCTCACGCAGCAGACCTTGCAAAGGGTCATCCAAGTGCTTCTATCCGTGATAATGCATTGAGTAAAGCACGTTATGACTTCCGTTGGAAAGACCAGTTTAACTTAGCACTTGACCCAGAACGTGCGCTTGAATATTACAAAGCAAGCAACTCAGTTGATGCGAACTATTGTACAATGTGCGGTCCACACTTCTGTGCTGCTCGTATTAGTCATTCTCTCAAGAACTGTGAGGAATAAGCAAAAGAATAACAATTATCCATAAATATAATTTTATTATGATTGAGACACAAGTATCAAAAGGTATTATTAGTACCTATTTCGACAAACTTCAGCGTAATTTACAACTTGATGTTGCCATCGTTGGTGGTGGTCCTTCAGGCATCGTTGCAGCTTATTATCTGGCAAAAACAGGGTTAAAAACAGCTCTATTCGATCGTAAGCTGTCACCTGGCGGAGGTATGTGGGGTGGTGCAATGATGTTTAACCAAATCGTTATACAGGAAGAAGCGTTGCACATTGTCAAGGACTTCAACATCAGCTATCAGCCTTATGAAAACGAACTTTACACCATTGACTCCGTTGAAAGTACCTCCGCTTTGCTTTATCATGCAGCTCATGCTGGTGCAACAATCTTCAACTGCTATTCTGTTGAAGATGTTGTTTTCAAGAATGATGTTGTAGGTGGTGTTGTAGTCAATTGGACTCCGGTTCTTCGTGAAGGACTACATGTTGACCCATTAAACATCATGTCTAAATGTGTGATTGATGGTACTGGTCACGACAGCGAGATATGTAAAGTTGTAGCACGTAAGAATGGTATCCAACTTGACACTACTACAGGCGGAGTTGTGGGTGAAAAGTCCTTAGATGTGGCTGAAGGCGAACGCATGGTCGTTGAAGGAACACATGAAATTTACCCTGGGCTCTATGTCTGTGGTATGGCTTCTTCAGCCGCAGCAGGAACTCCAAGAATGGGTCCAATATTTGGTGGTATGTTACTATCTGGCAAGAAGGTAGCCGATTTGATTATAGATAAACTAAAGAAATAAATATCATCTAATGAAATGGATAACCATTACCTCTCCCGAGTTTTTATCGGGAGAGGCTACCTTCATAAGTAAACTCTTTTCACAAGGGCTTGACTTATTGCATCTGCGTAAGCCAGAAGCATCATTAGAAGCCTACAAGCAGCTTCTTCTTCAAATACCCGAACAGTGGCACAGTAGAATCGTTCTGCACGAACATTTCGAATTGGCAGAAGAATATAAGCTTCATGGTATTCACTTGAATCGGCGCTGTTCTGTAGCTCCCAATGCTTATCATGGAAGCATCTCTTGCTCTTGTCATACAATAGAGGAAGTTATAACACAAAAAGACTCAAAAGACTATGTATTCTTGAGTCCTATCTTTGATAGTATTTCTAAGGTTGGATATCATGCAGCCTTCTCCCCTACCTTACTTAAGCAGGCTGCTATCGAGAATGTAATTGACGAGAAAGTAATTGCCTTGGGAGGTATAACTGCTAATAACATTCCACTTGTCAAAGAATGGCACTTTGGTGGTGTTGCGTTATTAGGAGATATATGGAAGCGTATGTCAGACCCACAAGTAGATGAATATCTGAACCATATTCGAACACTTCTTTAATTAAGTTCAGACTAATATGAATTCAAACTCAATAAAAAAGATTCTTCAATTGACCTTTTATTATTCCTCTAATAAATAAAAATACCTTTCATCTTGTTTCACTCTTCACCTTTCGCACTATTGGTGTTTACCATCCGCACCATTGGTGTTGGGCTTCCGCACCATATGTGCTGAGCCTTTACAAATTGATCAGAAAAGAGAAGAAAGCTTTATAAAGGCTCTTTTTCTTAGCGAAGAAAAGAGACTTGTTGATAAGGGACGTTATCAAGGTGAAAAAACTTAATCATGAGTAATTCTGAACCATTATACGCTACGTCATCAATTCATTCCAACTTTCTACTTTCTCATAACAACACAAATTCTCTAAAATAGATTTCCTGTCACTCCCATCATCAGATTATAGGTTGTAACTTGTTGGTTTATAACAAGTCTACACGAACTGTTAAAAGTGACAGCAAAATAAAATTAAAACTATCATAGTATTATAGCTTTCATTTCTGCTAAATGGTAAACTGTCCTATCTCATAAGGAACAACTATAAAAGATAATTATTTGCAAGAATTACAAATTATGTGTACCTTTGCATTGTCTTAAGTAAGTTGGATAACTTACACATTAAAGATTACCTGAGGAATCAGAAAGAAATAAAGAAATCCTTTTACCGTATAAAGGATTATCTATAGCACTTATAATAATTAAATTAGGTAAATAGCAATGAGGATAGCATTTTTCGACGCAAAGTCGTATGACATCGAGTCTTTCAACGAAGTAAACAAAGATTATAATTTCGATATTCGCTATTATCAAGAGCGTCTCAGTATTAGTACTGTGCCTTTGGCAAAGGGTGCAGACGTGGTTTGTATTTTCGTAAATGCAGAGTGCGATGCAAGAGTTATTGATGAATTAGTGAACAATGGTGTAAAACTTGTAGCTCTTAGATGTGCTGGTTTCAATAATGTTGACCTTAAAGCTGCTGAAGGTCGTATTAAGGTGACACACGTACCTGCTTACTCTCCACATGCTGTTGCTGAGTATGCTGTAGCGCTGATGCTAAGTCTTAACCGTAAGATTTATCGTGCTGTGAACCGTACACGTGATGGAAATTTTACATTACATGGTTTGTTAGGCTTCGACATGTATGGTAAGACAGCAGGTGTTGTTGGTATGGGGCGTATTGCTAAAGAGCTTATCAAGATTCTTCACGGCTTTGGTATGAATATTATGGCATACGATCTCTATCCAGATCAAGAGTTTGCAAAGCAGTATAATGTGAAGGTTGTTCAACTTGACGAACTTTATGCGAATAGTGATATCATCTCCCTCCACTGCCCATTGACACCAGACACAAAGTTCCTTATCAATAAGGAAAGTATTGCGAAAATGAAGAAGGGTGTGATGATTATCAATACTGGTCGTGGTCAGCTTATCCACACAGAAGACCTTATCGAAGGCTTGCGTACAAAGCAGGTGGGTTCAGCTGGTCTTGACGTTTATGAAGAGGAGAAGGAGTACTTCTATGAGGATAAGAGCGACAAGATGATTGACGATGACGTATTGGCTCGCTTACTGATGGTTCCAAACGTTGTATTGACCTCTCATCAAGCATTCTTTACAAAGGAAGCGCTCTACAATATCGCTGTTTCAACCCTTAGCAGTGTAAAAGAACTATCAGAGGGTAAGGAACTTAGTTGCCAGGTGAAGTAAATATTAGAATCTTATAATCCTCATAAAGATTATAAGGTCAGTATTAGGTATATAATAAGGTGGATTGAAAGAAATATCTTTTTCAACCCACCTTTTTCTATGTATTTTCTTTGTTATTGTATCATATAAATAATATTTAACGCAAAAACCTTTGAAGTTACATTAGTTTCGTTTAATTTTGCGCACATAATTAACGAAATATTCAATATAAAACTTCTCTATTGGAGGCTTTAAAAGGCTTATAAACGAGGAGTATAATAAAGGATAACTATAGAATAAAATATACTTAATAAAAAACAAAGAGTTATGAAAAAGATTTTAGTTGTAGCAGCACTGATGCTTTCATCAGTATCTACATTCGCACAGCATGCAGTCGGTTCATTCAACCTTCAGCCAAAGGTTGGTGTTAGTATTGCTAATCTTACAGAGGTTAAGGGCTCAGACCCTCGTGTAGGTCTTGTATCTGGTGTTGAGGGTGAGTATCAGGCAAGTGACATCTTCTCTGTAAGTGCAGGTGTACTCTACTCTATGCAGGGTGCAAAAGCTAATTTCGCTAATTTAGTTGATGCAACAAACCGCCTTGATTACATTAACGTTCCTATCATGGCAAACGTTTATGTTGTTAAAGGTCTTGCTGTTAAATTGGGTGTTCAGCCTGGATTTAATGTTAGCAACAAAATTAAGGTAAATAATCTTGATGCAGTTGAAAATCCAGCAAAGGCACAGTCTGTAGATGTTTCTATCCCAGTAGGTCTTTCTTACGAATACAACAATTTCCAGCTTGATGCTCGTTACAATTGGGGTGTTAGCAAGGCTTTCAAATTGACTGATGCTAAGAACAGCGTATTCCAGATTACTTTGGGCTACAAGTTTGACTTGTAAATCATTAAAACAAATACTATATTGTTTTGAGGAGACCACAGGGTCTCCTCTTTTCGTTTGTACATTATCGTCCTCATAAACCCGAATCGGTCATTAGACACAAAATGTATTGTTCTCTTACTATGGTTTTGTTTCCTAACCGATTCGGGCTAAAACGATAATATTAGAGGGCTTTACTCCTAATTACTTCATGAAAAGACTTTGGATGGATTTTTATGTTTCTTATATAATAAAGGTGGACTTTCTTACTTGTAAAAACACTCTTTTAACCCAATAAATAAACCGCCAGAGAATAGAGAAAGTGGTCTTTTCTTATCCTATACACCTCTTTTTTATCCTCAACTAAGATAAAGTAATTTATGAAAATTGTATGAAAATACAATATTTTTTCGTACCTTTGCAGCACACTTAGGATAATAAATAGCAAAAATTAGTATGTCATATCAATTTTCAAAGTACGAAACACACTATCGTAACCTTACTTATTTAGGCGTTCCAATCATTATCGGACAATTAGGAAACCTTATTCTTAACTTTGCCGATACACTTATGATTGGACATCATAGTACAGAAGAATTGGCTGCAGCGGCATTTGTCAACAATATGTTTACGTTAGTCATTATTTTTGCTATTGGCTTTACATATGCTATTACAGCACTTGTTGGTATTCTGTATGGACAGGATAAGACGCATCGTATTGGTGAAGTAATGAAGAGTGCTGCTGCAGCTAACACCTGTATGGCAATACTTTTATCTGCCATTATGATTGTTCTGTACTTGAACATTCACCGTTTGGGACAGCCAGAAGAGTTATTACCACTCATACGACCTTACTTCCTTATCCAACTTGTATCTCTCCCATTTGTATGTTGGTTTAATACTTTCCGCCAGTTCACCGATGGTATCACTGACACAAAGGTGGCAATGTGGATTCTTGTTGCAGGAAATGTAATGAATATCTTTGGTAACTGGGTACTTATCTATGGTCATTTAGGACTTCCAGAGATGGGATTGGTTGGTGCAGGACTATCTACAATGATTTCACGTATTGTGATGGCTTTCATTATGGTAGGCATCTTCTTCTTTAGTAGGAAATATAAAGAATACAAGAAGGGATGGAGCTTGGGCCAGGTGAAATATGCAGACTTCAAGCAGATTACAGTTCTTGGTATTCCTTTAGCATTACAAATGGGTATGGAAACTGCTGCCTTTAGCCTTTCAAGCTTGATGGTTGGCTGGTTCGGTACAGAATCCTTAGCGGCTCATCAGGTTATGTTGACGATTTCACAGTTAGGCTACATGATCTACTATGGCTTGGCAGCAGCGGTAGCAGTACGCATTAGTAACTTCATGGGACAACGTGACTATCTTGCTGTAAGACGAACAGCAACGGCAGGAATACATTTGGTTTTCTTGCTTGCCATACTCACTTCTGTGCCAATCTTTATTTGCCGTCATATCATCGGTGGTCTTTTCACTGATAACGTAAACGTTATTTCAATGGTTTCTATGACGATTATTCCATTTATGATTTATCAGTTTGGTGATGGCTTGCAGTGTAATTATGCCAACGCAATGCGTGGTACAGCTAATATTCGTCCATTAATTTGGATTGCGTTTGTTTCTTTCTTCATCGTATCTCTACCTTTAGGCTATCTCTTTGGAGTCGTTATGAACTATCAGCTGGTCGGTGTCTGGTTTGCCTTCCCATTTGGTTTAACACTGTCAGGCATACTTTACTATATCTACTATCAGAAGGGATTGAACAAGATAGAGTCTGGAGCAAAGATATAATTCATAATTATGATTACTACTACACTTCATAAGTATGATTATCATTATTTGCTATTCTTAAAATATGACCTTGATAATAGATTAAGAGCAATATAACTTCAAAAGGCGATAATAAGTAATGACATTAATTCATCAACTTATTATCGCCTTTTGAAGTATCCCTCTGCAATATTCGAGGTAAAAATTAGATAGAAATCTACTCTTTATAATTGATTGCCTCCATGAATCGCTTGATAACCTCTGGCTTACCCGTATGCTTACCTTTATCTTCAGAGATCTTACAGGTCTCGTTATAGAACGGCCATGACTCCGTAATCTTTACAGCGACCAACTTAATAACAATGTTCATTGGCTTTACATGTGGGAAATCATTGGTGAAGTGAGTACCAATGCCAAATGAAGGCTTCACTCGATTCTCAGCATAACGCTGTATCTCAATAGCCTTATCCGTATCTAAAGCATTTGAGAATAGCACCTGCTTATCACGTGCATCAATACCGAAAGAATTATATTTTGCAATAATCTTCTCTAACTGCTCAAAGTTATCACCAGAGTCTATGCGCAACCCCTTGAACTGATTAGCAAAGTCTTCAGAGAAGTTATAAGAAAATATATCCCACCCAAAGGAATCGTAAAGGTAAGTTCCCAAAGCACCTCGATAAGTCCTACGCCATGCTTCCATGGCCATATAGTTTGCCATCTGAGGGCCAAACATACCGCCAATAGCACAAATAAACTCATGCGCCATCGTACCAACAGGCATAAGATTATACTTCATGGCAAGGTGAATATTGCTGGTGCCGACAAAGCGTCCTTTCCATTCGCGACTGTCATAACAGTCCTTCATAGCACGAACAGCAGTATCCTCTGCTGTAAGGCTGGCACGGCGACGTGTACCAAAGTCTGAGAATACACATCCAGCCTCAAGTAATCGCTCTGTCTTATGGTAAGTCTTATCGTAAAGTTCTTGATAATCAAACTCCTGAGCTTGGTCGTTAAACATATAGAATAGCTCTGAAATGATGGCAAGAACCTTTACCTCTAACAGAATAGTATCAGCCCATAATCCTTCAAACTCAATATGAAGATGCCCATCCTCATCCTGCCATACCTTCACCCACTCACGTGAAAAGCGAAAGCCGCGAAGGTATGTCAAGAACCATTCTGGAAGATAATTGCACTTCTGTCGAAGAAAGTTTATTTCTTCGTCGGTAATAACAACCGTCTCAAGTAACTCTATTTGATGTTCCACTTCACGTGCAAAACCTTCTGGGTAGACCGTATCGTCACGGTCAACAAACTGATAGCAAACATGTGCACGTGGATAATTGTCAATGACAGCGCAGCACATTGTAAGCTTATAAAGGTCATCGTCTGTAAAGTGATTAATAATCTGTCTCATCTTATTATTGTTGAATTCAGTCGTCAAAAGTATAAAAAAGATATGGAAGAACAAAGGATTTTGTCAAAAATATGACTTAATGATAATATCAAGAGAAGCTATATGAGTAAAACAAAATCGGTTCATTAGAATTAAGAAATAACCTTCTAATGAACCGATTTGGAGTAAAGTCTTTTAATTTAAGTTATATGTATGTACACTCACACCTTGCGCTGACGGCAGATAATTAATTCCCCACCAGCACATCTGCAGTAAGATGAAGGCTATAATGAGTACCCATAAGGCTGGGCGAACAATGCGAGGACGATACTGACGATAGTGAACATAGACCAAATAAGCAAGCCAAGTAATAGCAGCCCATGTCTCCTTTGGGTCCCATGACCAATAATGTCCCCATGCCTCTTTTGCCCACAAAGCACCCATAAGCATACCAAGTGTCATAAATGATAGTCCAACGTAGGCAAGATTGTCAGTTATCTCCATCTCTTTATCTGTATCAGTTCCCTTCTTAAAGAAAAGAAGATAGACCGACATGACTACTGCTGCACCCAAAAGTGCGTATGCCATCATATACACAATTACATGAGGAGCAAACCATGGACTCTGCAAGGCAGGCATAAGCGTCTTGGAATGAATCTCAGGCTTGAAGATATTAACACATACAAACACTGTTGCAAGAAGTGTTGAGAAGCTCAATATCCATTTATACTGCCAACGACTAAAGACAATAATACCTGCCAAAGGAAGGAAAAAACTATACCATAAACGCGTTTCTCCCATCGTTCGAAGTGGTGGACGTTCCAATGTTATCCACATAATGAGAATGTAGGAAAAGAAGATTACAAGTCCAAGACCTGTTGCGCCAAACGCTAAGATACGACGGTTACGCCATGCAGCCCATGCACCTATAGCCCATAAAACTACTGATACAACTGCAAATATGATAAAATAACTCCAAATCATAGCTTAACCTCCTTCTTACGACTTGCTGTCAAGAACATTCCAACAGCTCCAAATAACAACATGAATATACCTACATAGACAACTGGCATCCAAGGGTCTGTTACAATCTCAAAGATACTTAGATTACTCCACTTGCCCATTTGTTCATTATAACTTAACTGATAGATTTTCCATCCATCAATACTAAAAGGTTTGTTAACCTCTATCTCGGTGTGAATATTCTTTCCATCCTGTGTATAGATGTCAACAAGTGAAGCGAAACGACGTGGCTCACGATTTGGCATAACCAATCTTCTACCATCACTAAGTTTCAAAGACTGATAAGGGAAAAGATAGCTTCCACAAGTGAGCCAACCAGTGTAGCTATGCTGCACACCCTTGTAGGGTGCATTGCCAGTAGTGACCTTCACCAATATCGCACAAGCAGTACCTGTTGCATCCGAAGCTATATAGCCATCCTTATTACGTGCCTGTCCTAAAGAGTCCATACGGATATTGCCCATCATACCACCAGGTATCTTACCCACCATCTTACTAAGCATAACTGGCATAGCATTATCAATGCGCTTGAGAACCTCAATCTTACAATCTAACAGTTGACCAGACTTTACATTCTTATCTAAAAGAATATTCTCTGGCTTTCCTTTAGGAAGCGGAAGTCCCATATTGTCAATAAGCATGAGCTTAGGTGGATATTCATCAATGGTAAACTTCTCCAGCTGTATTGCCACAGGGAGGTGATGAACAGCACTAAAAGCATCAAGACCACGCCACTCAACCTGTCCTTGCTCGCAAAACATCTTTACTCGAAGCATATCTGCACTACCAAGTGTACCGCATGTAAGAACAAGGAACAGTCCGACATGACTCGTTAGTGTTGGCAAGCGACGCCAAGAGAAATGTGCTATTTGATTCAAAGTGACTTCACCAACAATGGCTGTCATCCATAGGTAAACAAGGATAAACGGCCAGAAATTAAGCATCTTTGTTAGACCAAGTGGGTCAATGGGAGCTTTCCCCTCTGCCACTTGTTTGGTAAGTCCCATAAGAAGAGTGAGTATTGCAGCTGTAGCAATAGCTGGAATCGCCGCTTGCATGGTTGACATGAAACGACAGAAATAAGACCGCTTACGAAGTGCATAGACTATGATAAGTGCCAATACGAGTAAGATTAATGTAATAATGTTGGCTGGCCAAGCAAAGATACCCCACTCTAAGGGACCTATTGTTACCTGTAATAATCCACCTGTAACCAATAAACCAACGACTATTGCTGTACCTTCTCTAAGTGTATAAGGTTTATTCCACATAGTAAAAGAGGCTCTCCCCCACTATTAATAAGGTCTTGAAAAACTTTATTTTATGTTTGTGAAGTACGAGCAGATAAATGATTTCGTTTTGATATATAAAATATTAGGATACAAGAATATTCTTCAAATAGAATATTCCTATTTTACTGAACAAGATTCCTCCCCTAATGGGAAGGAATCCTGGGTGTAGTTTGTTTACATCGGTTTAGTTATAAACCGCTTATTCTTGCGTGCCTGCTCTATCCACTTCGGAACGATAGTGTCAAGGAACTGCTTCTTTTGTGCATTAAGCTTAGTCATATCTAAGCCAATGTAAGACTGTGCCTTAGCCTTAGTAGAAACGTCAGGAAGAGGAATCTGTCCTGTAAAGCCGTGACGAGCAACTACACGTGCGATCTGTAAGCGTGCATCCTTTGCATATTCCATTGCACTTCCAAGGAGTCGCATTACTTCTTGTGGAGCATGGAAAGCAGCACCGTGGCTGGCAACGGCATAGTCCCAACGCCACTGACCCTTACGAAGATCTTTCAAAACAGGCTCCATCTCAGCCTCAGTTGCACCCTTTTCCCATGCAAATTTAGCTTCAATATGTGCTGCAGCAAGTTCTCTTTCGACATGAGTACGGAAGTCATAAATCTTCTGTTGACGCTCATATACATTCTGACGAAGTGTTTCAGCATCTTGACGGTGACAAGTCTGGCAAGTACGACTGATGTTTGCTAATGGACTTGTAATATGATGATCTGTATATTTCACACCACCCTCAGAGATGTAAGGCATATGACAATCAGCACATGAAACACCACGCTGTCCATGGATTCCCTGTAAATACAATTCATAACCAGGGTGCTGTGCCTTTAGAATCTTCGCCTTTGATAATGGATTAATGTAATCATAGAAGCCAATACTATCGTAGTATTCCTCTGCTGCCTCACACGTCATACCCTTTTCTTGAGGGAAATGTAGATAGTTGCCATTCTCTTTCTCGAAGTAGTATTCCGTGTGGCACTGTGCGCAGACCAGGCTACGCATCTCTTGATGGCTGGCTTTTCTCACGTCTTTACCGACACGAGCCCATGCCTCATAGAGAGCAGGACGAGCGGGACGAAGTTCCATCGTCCTTGCATCATGGCAGTCAGAGCAACCGACGGTGTTCATGACCTCTGGTCCCCAGTCGCTCCACTTGGCAGCATAGAATTTATCAGTTCCTTTCTCACGCATTAGACGTGGAACATCAGGACCCTTGCAGGTCCAACAGGTTCCTGGCTGTATGTCATCTTGTCCATCAACACCTGGACTTCCTGTACGCATAATCTTACGTAAGTCATCAATACAATGACGGTGTCCACGTGGTGTATTATACCCTCTTGAGAAAGAATAGCCAGCCCATAGGATAACCATTTCGGGTCTCTCTGCCAGTACATCTACTTCCTGGGAAGAATTGTACTTACTCACGAAACTTGTGTCTTCTGTCATTGCCCACGTCTCATATTCACGTGGGAAATCAGCTGCAAATTTCTCATTCTGAGATACAATGGAGTCAGTCATCGGTGTACGTCTGTTGTTGAACACACTTACAACCTCAGCTCTTCTTTCAAGCATTGAAGAACAGAGCAGTCCAAGAATGAACACGAGAACCATTGCTCCTCCAAAGAGTAGCCAGCCTTGCCATTTCTTTAATGTCTTTGCCATAATTATCGATTTTTAGTTCTTATTTTTTCTTTCCTAACACTTTTTGCAACCAATCTGGAACAGGAGAAGGTGGCATTGGTTCCACATATTCTGCACCAGGGGTGCTTGAGAGAGAATTCATCTTCATGTGTGCTACATCACGATGACAATCCCAGCAGGCTTTACCTTCACCACGCTGAGCCTCCATGTAATCTATTCTGCCTGTATTTACAAACTCTTGATTTAATTGTTTATGGCAGCGGATGCAGTTATCCATTATCACTTCTGCCGATGCTGATTCTGCCTGAATAGTTTGCGATTCATTAAATGTAACAAAATAAGCTACATGCTTCATACCATCCATACCTTTAAAAGCATAGTGTGCAGCAACGTTATCATTAGGAACGTGACAATCGTTACATGTGGTGTTACGAGCATGTGCAGAGTGTGACCACGTAGCATAATAAGGTGACATGATATGGCAATTAATACATGCCGCTGGGTCATCACCTATTATATAGGTATGCATACGTAGAAGATAAAAGAATAACCCTGTTAATCCTACTATCACACCGCACAAAATAGATAATGTAACCTTTTGCCGATATGAGATGCATGATAGAAACTTATCTATCATACTTTTCAATTTGGTAGGTATGGTTTTTAGTTTCATAGGATTTATATCTTGTTTCGTGCACAAAGATATGTATTATTTTTCATTAGACAAGTAAAGAAAAAAGAAAAAATCATCATAAATTATGATTTAGACTAAATCTAATATATTTTTATCGTGAAGAAAAGAATTTATGTCCATGACAAGAATTACTTATTTCCATGAAGAGAAATGTTTTTTGGGTTCTTCTGTTAAATGTGTAGACGCTTTTCGTATTGCTATAAAGGAAAAAACGAAGTTACTCATTAAACAAAAACATGGCTTAGGCAGTCAACATTCTATCCATTTATCATCCACTTCATTGAAAACCTTTCCATTTTAAGACTTCGATAATCAATAGACAATAGATTGAAAAATCATTACATAACTTCAAGCAAGACATCTATAAATAACGGCAAAAACACATACAAAATATAGGTTTGTAACCATAAGGAAATCAATTAGTTACAAAGTAGTAAAGTAAAAGGTGCTTAATAAGACATCAAAAGGGCATTAGTAAGGAGCTTAAAGGGCACCTTTTGCAAGTCAATTAGGCGTCTTTAAGAAGCCAAAAGAGCATGTCTTGGCTTTGACCCACACGAAAATAATTTACAAACTTCTATTAATAAGGGAGTAAGTTGTTTATAAAAGACAGATAGACATCGCACCTAATCATATTTGTCATGTAGTTTATCCCCCTTTCTAAAACCCTCTAATTGGGGGTAATCATACCATGTATATGGATTAATCTCATTCTATTAACAATCTACGCATTTAACTGAAGAACCTTTTTTTATGAAAATAATTCGATATAGTACTTGTATAAAGAATAATACCATAGTGTAATAAACATGTAAAAAGAATTACAAGACAGCTTTTATACTATTATTCAAGCACAATGTTTTTAACTTTTTTTCATTACTATATAGTAGTTATATCATTTAAAAATAGTAACTTTGTGCGAATTTAATCAGTAAGTTGTGACTAAAGATATAGTCAAAAAAAGAGTTCGAGACATTCTGGATGAATACCTCGAAGCTAACAATCATCGCAAGACTTCAGAGCGATATGCCATCTTGGATGCGGTCTATGACATGGGAGAACATTTCTCCTTAGATGAATTAGGTGCAGCACTTGAAAAGAATAATTTTCGAGTTTCGCGTGCCACACTTTACAATACGATGCGTCTTTTCATCGAATTACGTCTCGTAGTCAGACATCGTTTTATCGGTCAAACCAAGTATGAGGCATGCTATAACAATGAAGATCATATCCATCAGATCTGTACGCTATGCGGAACAGTGACAGAGGTTGATTCCCCAGAGATTGCGGATGCTATAAAGAACACAAAGTTCCACCGCTTTCGCCGAGATGGTTTCTCCTTATATATATATGGCATATGCTCACGCTGCCAAGCTGCCTTGTCGCGTCAGAGAAGCAAGTTTCTTACACAGAAACAAGTAAAAAACTCACATAAAAGCAAATGAACACAGGTAAAGTAGACGTCCTGTTGGGTCTCCAATGGGGTGATGAAGGAAAAGGTAAGGTTGTAGACGTGCTCACACCACGCTACGATGTAGTAGCTCGTTTCCAAGGAGGTCCGAACGCAGGACATACTCTTGAGTTCGAAGGTCAGAAATACGTGCTGCGTTCTATACCATCAGGCATCTTCCAAGGTGGCAAAGTTAACATCATTGGTAATGGAGTTGTATTAGCTCCAGATCTCTTTATGGGTGAAGCAAAAGACCTTGAGAAGAGTGGACATCCTCTAAAGGAGCGTCTACATATCTCAAAGAAAGCCCACCTTATCATGCCAACACATCGTATCCTCGACCGCGCTTACGAAGCAGCAAAGGGTAAAGACAAGGTTGGAACTACTGGTAAGGGTATTGGTCCTACTTATACTGATAAGATCAGTCGAAATGGTTTACGTGTTGGTGATATCCTCTGCGACTTCGAACAAAAGTATGCTACTCATAAGGAGCGTCATATGAAAATGCTTGCAGCACTTGGTTGGACAGACTTTGAGGGCTTAGAAGAGACCGAGAAGCTTTGGATGGAAGGCATAGCATATATGAAGGAGTTTAAGTTTGTTGATTCTGAAAATGAAATTAACCACCTCCTTCGTGAAAGTAAACATATTCTTTGCGAAGGTGCACAAGGAACAATGCTGGACGTAGACTTTGGTTCTTATCCTTTCGTAACTTCATCAAATACAATTTGCGCAGGTGCTTGTACAGGACTTGGTATTGGCCCTAATAAGGTGGGCAATGTCTATGGTATTATGAAGGCCTACTGTACTCGTGTCGGCTCTGGTCCATTCCCAACAGAATTATTTGACGAGACAGGAAAGACCATTCGTGATCTCGGCCATGAGTATGGAGCTGTTACCGGACGTGAGCGTCGTTGTGGTTGGATTGACCTTGTTCAGCTTCGCTACTCTGTAATGGTAAATGGTGTAACTGAGCTTATTATGATGAAGAGCGATGTTCTTGATAGCTTCGAAACCATCAAGGCATGCGTTGCATACGAGTTACCAGATGGTACAGAAACAAAGGACTTCCCTTACGAGATTGATAACGTGAAACCAATCTACAAGGATTTCCGTGGTTGGAAGAAAGATATGACAAAATGTAAGTCACAGGATGAATTCCCAGAGGAGTTCCGTGAGTATGTAGCTTTCCTTGAGAACTATCTTGAGACTCGCATTGGTATTATCTCTGTTGGTCCTGACCGCGAGCAGACAATCGTTTTATAATCCCGTTTAGGCTGTGAATGGCGGCTATAAGCATTCTAAAAGCTTATATTCGTTTCTCACAGCCTAATATATTTTATTCGTAAAACATAAATACAAGACAAATGGCAAACAAACCTTCCATCCCAAAGGGTACCCGCGACTTCGGTCCAGATGAGATGGCAAAACGAAATTACATATTTGATACCATCAAGCGTGTTTACGCTCTCTATGGCTTTCAGCAGATAGAGACACCTTCTATGGAGACCTTACAGACGCTGATGGGCAAGTATGGTGAAGAAGGAGATAAACTTCTCTTTAAGATTCTGAATTCAGGAGATTACTTGAAGGCTGTTAGCGATGAGGAACTTAAGGAGCGCAATACACTTAAGATGCAGACAAAACTCTGCGAAAAGGGATTGCGTTATGACCTTACAGTACCTTTTGCTCGCTACGTGGTGATGCATCGTGATGAGTTGCAGTTACCTTTCAAGCGTTACCAAATACAGCCAGTATGGCGTGCAGACCGTCCACAGAAGGGCCGTTATCGTGAGTTCTATCAGTGTGATGCCGATGTAGTAGGCTCTGACTCATTATTAAACGAGGTGGAGTTAATGCAGATCATTGACACTGTATTTACAGAGTTTGGCATTCGCGTACAGATAAAGATTAACAATAGAAAGATTCTCACAGGTATAGCTGAAGTAATTGGTGAGAAGGATAAGATTGTTGACATCACAGTTGCTATCGACAAACTTGATAAGATAGGACTTGATAATGTAAACGAAGAACTGCGTAATAACGGAATCTCTGAAGAAGCAATAGAGAAGTTGCAACCTATCATTAAGTTAGAAGGAACCAATGAAGAGAAACTTGATGTTATTGCAGAAGTCTTGAAGGAGAGTGAAACTGGACTAAAAGGTGTTGAAGAAACGCGTTTTATCCTTGAAACATTGAAAGGCTCTGGACTAAACAATGAGATACAGCTCGACCTTACTTTGGCACGTGGATTGAACTATTACACAGGTGCTATCTTTGAGGTTAAGGCCCTTGATGTACAGATTGGTTCTATCACAGGTGGTGGACGTTATGACAACTTAACTGGTATCTTTGGTATGCCAGGTATCTCTGGTGTCGGAATTAGCTTTGGTGCTGACCGCATTTATGATGTTCTTAATACGCTCGACCTCTATCCAAAGGAGAGCGTACAGGGTACACAGCTTCTCTTTATTAACTTCGGAGAGAAGGAAACTGCCTACTGTCTGCCAATTGTTGCAGCTGCACGTAGGGCTGGTATTCGCACTGAAATGTTCCCTGACAAGGCTAAAATGAAGAAACAAATGAGCTATGCCAATGCAAAGAACATTGGTTTTGTTGCCCTTGCAGGTGAAACAGAAATGCAAGAAGGTAAGATAATACTAAAGAATATGACTACTGGCGAACAGGAGCTTGTAAAGCCAGAGGAGATAATTAGTAGATTTTAGAAGACACTCCCCTCCCCCTGTTAAGGAGAGGGGACTTCTTTTTTATTAATGCCTTTTATTAGTTTGCTTAGTAAGTAAGACACAAGCAGAAGCTAACTATATTACCACTAAACATAAAACTGTATGTAAAAGTATATTACAGATTGTGGAACAATAAAGAACTTAAATCATGAATAAACTAACAACACTATTCTTTGCATTGCTACTGAGCTGTAGCCTTTCGGCTCAACAACTCTATGTGGGCACTTATAATATCCGTTATAACAATCCAAATGACGAAAAAGAAGGTAACGCATGGGCACAACGCTATCCGCAATTATGTGACTTCATAAATTTTGAACAACCCGAAATATTTGGTACACAAGAAGTACTTGTAGACCAACTACATGATTTAATGAAAGGCTTAGATGGTTATGGTTATATTGGTGTTGGACGAGACGATGGTAAAGAAAAGGGAGAATATGCAGCAATCTTTTATAAGAAAGATCAACTAAGTTTATTAGATAGTGGCAATTTCTGGCTCTCTCCTACTCCAGAAAGAGCTTCTTTAGGATGGGATGCAGCGTGTATTCGTATTTGCACATGGGGAAAATTTCAAGATAAAATATCTGGTAAACAATTTTATTTCTTCAATACTCACATGGACCATGTGGGTACTGTGGCACGGAGAGAGAGTGCTCAATTAATTTTAAAACGCATTAATCAGTTATCAAAAGGGTTACCTACAATTTTGACGGGTGATTTTAATGTAGACCAAACAGATGAAATCTATCAAATCTTCTCTAACTCTGGGGTTCTACGTGATTGTTATACCAACGCTCTACAACGCATGGCACCTACTGGGACATGGAATGACTTTATGCAGGATAGTCGTAGTAAAGCCCGAATTGACCATATTTTCGTTTCTTCTGATTTTAAAGTTCCACATTATGCTATCTTTACCAACAGCTATTGGCTTGGTAAGTCACGTCGTAATATTTCTGATCATTATCCTGTCATGGTAAAACTTATATTCGCGCAAGATAAGACTCTTACAAAATGATACCCACCTTCTTTATACTAACACAATAGAAGTTGAACTGGATTACCTAATTACTCAAGCGCGATTTCAACTTTGATGATACAATACAAAGACTAAAACACCAATCGTGTTAGTACTGAACACCATTAGTGTTTACGCACAGCACCATTGGTGCTCACGTATGGCACTGCTATTTATCTTTATAAATTCACTTTTTACTATCAAATAGAAAATCTCTTAAATATAAGTCTTAAAGTAACATCCTTTCATCATCAAAATAGGTATAGTAACAAGAAGCTACCCTGATTAAATACCTTTCAAATCTCCTTTGATGGCCTTAAGTATTTTATGGGGAATAGACGAAAAGACAGAAGCTTTAATTTCTCGAGGTGAAAAACGGTAAAATCGATAGTAAAGTTTCAACTTTCTGTAGGTGGTAATAGAAAAATATTGAATTTTAAACTTAAATCTACGATTATGACCATGAAATCCAAAGTTGCCACCAAACCATACAACATCCATAAACTGATTCATTGCTTTCAAAGAATCCTTATCATAAGATAATGGTGATAGTGCATATTTTTCATCCATACCCAAAATATTTACCAATATCAACTGTACAACATCAAAAGCTTTTCTAAAATCTAATGCGTCTAACCAATCGAAGAATTTCTTCTTATCAATAAGATTATAATGCGTTTTCAATAGAACAGCAACATCAGAGAACTGACGTAATCCAACTCCCAACTCTACAAGATGATGGTAAAGATGAAGAAAAGTATACAATACATTTAAAGTTGGTTCCAACGTTGGAACCAAACACCCATCAACTTCAACAATGGTAGGAGAAGATGAACGAAAGATTTCATCCCATATTTTCTGAGATTTATTGCTTGCGAACTTCATCAAGCAATGATGTAACTCTAAAATAATAGAGTTATGAACTAACTCATAGTGTTGCTCTGATGGCTTTCCCTCTGTATGAATACCCCAAGTATTTGCCATTGCTAATATAACCTTAGGAAGATTTGTTTCATTACAATAGAAATCAATATCCCCTGGGGTACGAACAAGAGGATTAGAATAATATCGTCCTATAGTCTGCCCTTTAACAACAATAGATTCTATACCATTATCAACAAATAGCTTACACAATAAAAGTAACTCTGAATTAACAGCCTTATTAGAAGCTATTATCCTACCCTGCACTGCTAACACCTTCATAACATCTTCTCGGTCTAAACTAACGTTATTCCGAATCAAGCTGTTAGCAACCATTCCTAACACAGCCTGCTTTGAAGCCAACTCATAGACTGAAAGAAACTCAGAATGACTCAAAGTTAATTCCAGAGGAGTTTGCCATAGCTCACTTCTCAGAAGTTTTAAAAAGTTAGAATAAGAAGTTGACTGAAGCTGAGTCATATATAATATAGGATTATTTATCGAGCACAGAGTATTTACTATTATTACTTACATACTCTGGTACAATTTCTTTCATTTTTTCAACAATAGCCATATCATCGTAGGTGTGACTCAAAGCTATAAGTGATTCTATCTGCTTGTTTACCTCATTAAAATCGTACTCACGTACCTCTGCAATACGAATCTTCTCGTGGAAACTTGGAAGTGTATTTTCAGTTGTACTTAAGACCTCTTCATATAGCTTCTCGCCAGCACGCAAACCTGTATATTTAATTTCAATATTCTTAGCACCGGAAAGCTTAATCATTCGTTTAGCAAGATCAGCTATTCGAACAGGTTTACCCATATCGAACACGAAGATTTCTCCACCACCTCCGTGTGTACCTGCTTCAAGTACCAATTTACATGCTTCAGGAATCAACATGAAGAATCGAATGATGTTAGGATCTGTAACAGTAACAGGTCCTCCAGCCTTTATCTGCTTTTCAAACAAAGGAATAACAGAACCATTTGAACCTAATACATTACCAAAACGGGTGGTAACAAATTGTGTAGTAGGTTTACCATTTGCCTGCTCATTAATCATTTTGTTAAGGCTCTGACAGTATATCTCACAAATACGCTTTGAGCAGCCCATTACATTTGTTGGGTTTACAGCTTTATCTGTTGAAACCATAACAAATTTCTTAACACCGTACTTAACACTAAGGTCTGCAATAACTTTTGTTCCCCAAACGTTATTTTGTATACTTTCAGACGGATTATTTTCCATCATCGGTACATGCTTATACGCAGCTGCATGGAATACATAATCAGGCTTATAAGTTTGGAAAATCTTCTCCATTCTTTCCTGATTAGAAATGCTTGTAACAATAGTATGCGCCTTAATATCAGGCCATTCAAATTGCATCATCAAGCGAATGTTATGTTGAGGTGTCTCTGCCTGATCAATAAGGATTAGCTCTGCAGGTTTATAGACAGCAATCTGACGTACCATCTCAGAACCAATACTACCTGCAGAACCAGTAATCATAATCTTCTTATTACGTAAGAGATTACCAATGGAATCCATGTCAACATTAATTTGATCACGTGGAAGCAAGTCTTCAATACTAATCTCCTTAAGTTGAACCTTTGTATAATCATCATTTTGAGTCCATTCTTTCTCTGCTGAACTCATAAAGATTTGTACACCAAGACTTAAAAGTATATCCTGTAACTTAGCATCATTACGAAAGCGCTCATTTTGCAATGGAGAGACTAAAACTGCCTTTATTCTCAATGCTTTGATATGTTCTGCAAGATTATCATCTACAAGATAAATCTTCTCACCCATGAGAATTCGACCTTTGATATCTGGATCATGTGCAATAAATCCCTTTAATAAGAACTTACGTGGAACATTACTTCTAATACTTTTTGCCAAACCAACACCACCATCCTTCACACCATAGATGAAAGTGCGAATACCTTTATCTGTATTAAATAAGACATCATAAACTGACTTTGTTAATATACGAAAGGCCATCAGACCAATGGTCGCAACAAGATACATTGTTGCAATTTGTCTTCCTTGAAGACGAACAAATTCAAGATCCCAATGATAAACAACATAATGCATTGCCTCTGCAACAATAAGAGAGAGGAGCATAGCCAATACTACTCGTTGCAAATCAACAAAGGAAGAGTAACGAATAATCCCTGAATATGTACGAAAAATTCTAAAACCAATAAGGTTAAATATCATGTACATAAAGATTGTTTTACTTAACAAAACAATATGCTGAGGGGATACAGCACCATGATAATATAACCAAAAGACAAAGATACCTGAAAGATAACAGATAACAATGTCTATAGCCAATATAACCCAATATGGTAATGCATTCCTCGAAAGATACCAATCCAACAGTTTGTCAAATACTTTCATAATCACTTTAAATAGTTTACAGGTGATTGCTCATTATGAATAATGAACTTGTTTGTTCTCTTCTTAGCAGAAAATTAATTTTATGATGCAAATATACTCAAAAAAAACTAAATGATATACATCAATCGGGTAATATTTGATTTAATAAATCTAAAAAAACAACTGCATCATTTTATATCCATTTGAATATAATAAAGTCCTGCATAAAGGTTTGACTGATGAGTGAAGGTGACAATAACTTCACGCTCACCATAATCCATAGGTTTCATCTTTGGCTCAAGAATAAAATTTCCATCTGTTGACTTATAGTCTATACCTCCAAGAGTTTTATAACCAGCCTTGATAGCTTCTTGGGCGATGAGATACATTTCTTCTTCTGACCAAGTGAAAATATTAATACGATCTATAAGAAGATTATTCCCAGTAATTGTGCCGAAGAAGCCTATTTGCCTTGGCTTTCTACCTGTAACTTTATCCTTGCTATTCTGTACATCATAAATCATATTATGATGAAAAACAACTTCCTTCTGAGCTCCAAACCCATCAATTATTTGTGACGAATTTAACTGAAAATTATGACTAATGCTTGTTAGTACGTCTATACTCTTTGCTCTTTCATTTTCTTTGCTAAGCAAACTATGAAGATAAGTAAAATTAAACCATCCTTTCTGTGGTATTATACCAACTGAACACATCTTATCACTAATAGTTCCAGCTTTTTCATTTGGAGCATCTGGATACTTTATATTAGCAAGATATTTATCCTCCTTTAATGTTTGACTGGACGCAACCTCTTTCACCTTATTAATAGAATTAGTACGTCCCTTCTTTGCCAAATCATCATGTGCAGGCTGAGGTTCTTTAGATTCAGTTGTAGGATTACTATTTAATTTCTTTGTAGCTTTAAGCTCAACCTTTTGCTCTTTATTTTCTCTTGCTTTATAGATGCTTTTTGATTGTGCCATTATTAACGCCTCATCATGGCGATATCGTTCACAGAATTCATCTTCATTAGTGTTTTTATCAATGTAATGATCCTTTCCACCTTTAATCTCATTGACTTTAGAACCATTGCGCCAGATAGTAGTAAATTCTAATCGACCATTCTCTGTATAAGTATAACAAGGACCGTCAAGTAATCCATTGCGATATGATAACTTCATTCCAATGTTACCACTTGGAAAAAATGACAAAGCACGACCATTTGCTTTACCATTCTTATATTGTAACACAGACTCTACTCTACCGGACTTATGGAAAGTTCTACACACGCCATTTAAGACCGTGTTTCTATCATTTTGTCTGTTTATACTTATATAATGTTTCTCTGCTTGAAGTTGTCCTGTAATATAATAATCATAAAACATCTTCTGCCCCTTATCATCAATAGCCAAAACTCTATAGTAAGCAGCTTTATCAGCACTGCTAACTCCTTTCCACTGACTATCATAGAAAAAAGCACCATGAGGAATATAACTACGTGCTACACGTTGAGCTGTAGCAACTGTAAATAAAGTACTTACAAGTAAAACAAAGTACAAACGTTTCATATATAAATCTCTAATTCTTTTGCAAATATACACCAACCAATACAAAAAAAAGAATTTTCTTCTGTTTTTTTCTTTAAATATCAAGCATATTTCAAAACAAAGTATTATCTTTGTCACAATATAAAACTGTAACTGAAAATCGATTAACTATGCCTGGAGAAAGAAAGACTATCAATGACTTTAAGTTGCTCATTCATCTTCTTAAAGAAAGGAAGATTTGTAAACGAACAGTAGTTGTTTGGCCTGAAGAAAGCCATACACAAGAAGCTGTGTGTAAAGCTGTACACGATGGTTTCATTGAGCCCATATTAGTATGCTCTAAACAAACTATGGAAGACTATGCCAAAAAGAATGCTTTTCAATGTATTATTGCAGAATCGCCAGAGGATGCAGCTCGCAAAGCTGTTGAATTAATTAGAAGAGGTGAGGCTGACATTGTAATGAAAGGCTTTCTTAATACAGACGTCCTTCTACGTGCTATACTTGATAAAGAAGTTGGAATTTTACCGAAAGATACTGTATTAACACATATAACCGTAGCAAAGTTACCCGAGTATCCGAAATTACTTTTCTTTACCGATGCAGCTGTTATTCCTGCTCCAAATGACAAACAGCGAAGAGCACAAGTACAATATATTGTAGACTTCTGTCATGCCTTTGAAATAGAATGTCCTAAAATTGCTCTTATCCATTGTTCTGAGAAAGTGGACGAACGTCATTTCCCATATACAGCTTCATACAGAGCACTAAAGGCAGAATCTGAAACTGGTGCCTTTGGTAAATGTACAATAGATGGACCATTAGATTTGATTACTTCTTGTTCTGTTGAAGCAATGAAAATCAAACAAATAAACTCTCCCATCAATGGAGAAACTGATGCATTAATTTTCCCAGACATTGAAGCCGGTAATTTGTTTTATAAAACCGTTACCCTTTTCTGTCATGCGAAAACAGCAGCTATTCTTCAAGGTACCATGGCGCCAGTAGTGCTCCCAAGTCGTGGCGATACAATTGAATCTAAGTACTATAGTCTTGCACTTGCAAGTCTTATCTCCAGATAGTATATATATAAGGTATATAAAGAAAACATTATGGCTTACAAGATTTTAGCTATTAACCCTGGATCAACATCAACTAAGATATCACTTGCCAATGATGATCAGCCCGTCTTCGTTGCTGACATTGCACACTCAAGAAAGGAACTGAGTAAATTCAAGCGTATATCCGATCAGTATCATTTCCGCAAACAAGTTGTTATTGAGGAGTTAAAGAATAGGAATATCCCTTTGGATTTTGATGCCGTCATCGGACGTGGTGGACTTGCAAAACCAGTGTCAAGTGGTGTGTTTACAATCACAGAACAGATGATAATTGACCAGCAACGAGCTATTCACCAGCATGCTTGTGACCTTGGCTGTATGATTGCTGATGAGATTACGCGAGAGATTCCAGGATGTAAGAGTTTTATTGCAGACCCTGGTGTGGTAGACGAAATGGAACCAGAAGCGCGTTTGTCAGGTTCTCCTCTTATGCCGCGTATGTGTATTTGGCACGCCCTAAACCAAAAAGCTATTGGTAGACGATTTGCTAAAGACATGGGTACAACTTATGAAAAGCTTAACCTTATTATATGTCATTTAGGCGGAGGAATATCTATTGCAGCACATTCACAAGGGAGAGCTATTGATGCTAATAACGCATTGGATGGTGAAGGACCATTTTCTCCAGAACGTGCAGGAACATTACCTGCAGCCGACTTGATTCATCTTTGCTTCAGTGGAAAATATACTGAGGAACAATTATTGGAGAAAGTGAGTGGCCAGGCAGGTCTAATAGCTCATCTCGGAACAAATGATTTACGAGAGATAACAAATTGGATTAAGGCTGGTGACAAACATGCTGAACTCGTCGTTTCTGCTATGATTTGGCATATTGCTAAAAATATAGCAGCAGAAGGAGCAGTACTATGTGGCAACATTGATGCAATTCTGCTGACAGGTGGTATGGCAAAGTCAGACTATATTATTGAACGTCTCAAGAAACGTCTCTCCTATCTTGCACCGATTCATGTTTATCCTGGGCAAGATGAGATGCAAGCTTTGACAGAGAATGCACTGGCAGTTCTTCGAGGTGAACGCGAAGCAAAGGAGTATTAAATACTCCTACAAGTACAAGAACCCTAAACAATTAATACATAGTTTATAAATCAAAACTAAATCTTATGAAGGTACATGAATACCAAGCAAAGAAATTCTTTGCAAGTTATGGGCTTCCAGTAGACCGCAATATTATTTGCCGTACTCCTGATGAAGCTGTTGAAGCCTACAAGCAATTAGGTATTGAGAAAGCCGTAGTGAAAGCTCAGGTTCACACGGGTGGACGTGGTAAGGCTGGTGGCGTGAAACTTGGCTGTAATGAAGCAGAGATTCGTCAGCATGCTGAAGCTATCTTAGGTATGGACATCAAGGGGTTCATTGTAGACAGAGTACTTGTCAGCGAAGCTGTTGACATCGCTTCAGAGTACTATATGAGTATCCTTGTTGACCGTAAGTCAAAGTGTCCTATGTTAATGCTGAGCCGTGCAGGTGGTATGGATATCGAGCAGGTAGCAAAGGAGACACCAGAGAAGATTGAGAAGATTGTCATCGACCCAGTTATCGGAATGAGCGACTATCTCGCACGTGAGGCAGCCTTCAAGCTTTTCGATGACATGGCACAGGTTAAACAGGCTGTACCAATCTTCAAGAATATTTATAAACTCTTTACAGAGAAGGATGCCTCATTGGCTGAAATCAACCCATTAGTCATGTTGAAGGATGGTTCTTTGAAGGCCATTGATGCCAAGATGACCTTCGACGACAATGCCCTTTTCCGCCATCCAGATGTAGCCGAACTTTTTGAACCTACAGAGGAAGAACGCAAGGAGCGTGAAGCTAAAGACAAGGGATTCAGCTATGTGAACCTTGGAGGAAGCATCGGCTGCATGGTAAATGGTGCTGGTCTTGCAATGGCAACCATGGATATGATTAAGTTATATGGTGGCGAACCAGCTAACTTCCTCGATATTGGTGGTAGTTCTAACCCTGAGAAGATAGTTGAAGCTATGAAACTTCTCTTGAGTGATAAGCATGTAAAAGTAGTGTTAATCAATATCTTCGGTGGTATCACCCGCTGTGATGATGTTGCTAACGGACTCTTGGAAGCATTCAAGGTTATCGAAACAGATATTCCTATTGTCATCCGCTTAACAGGAACCAACGAGGCTGAAGGTAGAGCCATCCTTGAAGGAACCCACTTCACTGTCGGCACAAGTATGGCAGATGCTGGACATAAAGCTGTAGAACTGAGCAAAAAACTTTAAAACACAAGAGTTATGAGTATTCTAATCAATAAAGATACAAAGTTAATCGTACAGGGCATTACAGGTCGTGATGGTAGTTTCCACGCTTCTAAAATGAAGGAATATGGCACCAATGTGGTTGGTGGAACATCTCCTGGCAAGGCTGGTCAGGAAGTATGCGGCATCCCTGTATTCAACACAGTTAAAGACGCTGTTGCAGCAACTGGTGCCAACGCATCTATTATCTTCGTCCCTGCCCCATTCGCAAAAGATGCAATGCTTGAAGCAATTGATGGTGGTGTGAAACTCGTCATCTGTATCACTGAAGGCGTGCCAACACTCGATGCAGTTGCAGCACAGCGTTACGCAAAGATTAAGGGTGTAAAGGTAATTGGTCCAAACTGTCCAGGACTTATTTCTCCAGAGGAAAGTATGGCTGGTATTATGCCGACTAATATCTTCAAGAAGGGACATACGGGTGTTATCAGCCGTAGTGGTACACTGACCTATGAGGTTGTTTATAACCTCACACAAGCTGGTCTAGGACAATCAACAGCAGTTGGTGTTGGTGGTGACCCAGTCGTTGGACTTTATTTCGAGGAACTTCTCCGTATGTTCCAAGATGACCCAGAGACAGATAGTATTGCACTCATTGGAGAGATTGGCGGTGATGCTGAAGAGCGTGCAGCTAAGTTTATCAAAGAGCATGTTACAAAGCCTGTAGCAATATTCATCTCTGGTCAGCAAGCTCCTCCGGGCAAACAGATGGGACACGCTGGTGCTATTATCTCAAGCGGCTCTGGTTCTGCAAGCGAAAAGATTGCAGCTTTTGAGGCTGTAGGTGTACCTGTTGCACGTGAGACAAGTGAAATACCAGAACTCCTTAAGAAGCAATTAAATAAGTAAAAGGCTTGGTATTTAAACCACTTTCTATAAGATTTAGAGGAATATCCACTAAGGGTATTCCTCTATTTTATTTCTAATTGTCCTATTTTAAACCCGAATCAGTCATTAGAGCCCAATAATAAGAGACGCTTAGACTAAAAGCTTCATTACTTCCTCCCATGATATTGCTTTATATAACGGTACATAAAGCTTATCGAAATTAAACCTAATAAGAGAATTCCAACTCTAACCCAAATATCATCTTTTATATCATAAAATAGTGTATCATTCCATTCATTATAATATAAAGCCTTATATAGTTTTCCTTCATTAATATCTTTTCTGCTTACAGTAACGGTATAGTCCTTCCCCCCATAACGTACTATAATATATGAACTGATATTAATAGCTCCGCTATGCTTAGAAATGATTTCGTATGACTTAATAGGTCCAGCCTTAATTGCCTTATTATCATAATAAACCACAACTATGCTGTAGACTGAATATATAAGACCAGCCAGCACTACAAACAAGAGATATTTTCGTATTTGATGATATTCTATCTTATTGACTACCATAGTCATTAAACATTTACACCTTCTTTTAACCCTAATCTATCATTAGAGCCTAAACAGATTTTGTTTTATTGTCGAGCAGATTACCTGTCTTTGTAACGCAGGCGTAGCCGGGCTACGTCAAGTTGCAAAGACAGACAAGATGCCGACAAGAAAATAAAAGATGTTAACCTGAACTCGGGCTAAGTATCATACGACTCTTCTGTTTGGTTTAGTACAACGGCTCTTTAGACTCAATCTTTTGATTGGGTCTAAAGATAATAATAAAACAGATTACTTTAGAATAATGTAAGCTGTCCCGAATGTTGCTCTATAGCAAAGTCTATGTTCACTGCTGGCTTTTTCTCAAAGAAGCAGTAGGCTGCAATAGCAGAGAGAACATTCATTGCGAAATTAAATATGCTTCTATGCCTTGAATGCACTAATTGAGCTACATTCTTTAGCTCATCATTGATAGTCTCTATTACAGATCTTTTCCTTAGAAGAAGTCTATCATAAAGTGGCATTAGTTTGTTTTTCATGTTACTCCTAATGCCAGTAACTAAATTTATTCCATCATTGAACAATCGCTCAAATAATCCTTGAGAAATGTACCCTTTGTCTGCAAACAATTTACCAAATACATTGTCTGTCAACCTGTTAAATACATTTTCGTCTCGGTCATCAACATTTGCTTTAGTGAGCATAAAGTTTAGAATCTCACCTCTTTCATTACAGATAAGATGTAGTTTGAATCCAAAATACCATCCCATTGTACTTTTCCCTCTTGTTGCATAATTTCTAAAAACCTTATTGCGACAAATACGTTTATTATGACAAACTGGAATACAAGTTGAGTCAATGAAACTAATACCAGTACACCTCCCAAAACAACATATTTGCAGGAACATCATCATCTCTACAGAGACTCTTACCTCTAATTCAAGAAAACGATTATAAGACAATTGATTTGGAAATAAATCTGCTAAATGCTCTTTTACGAAAAAGGTATAATAGTGACGAAAATTACGATAGGAATTAAAGTGGAAGCAAATTAAAATCGTTATGATTTCAGACTTACTCATACGCCACCTGCGATGGCGATGACATCCTTTATTCTTTTCTGAGAGACCTATTTTATCAGTTTCTAACTCAAACTCTTTGCAGAAATCATCTGCAATACAGAAAATTTCAGTAATTTTGTCCTTGGTAATCATCGTTATGTTTGTTGTAATTGATTGATTTTCAACTATAAAGTTACAAAAATATAATGAGATTACCAACTTTTTACAGACATTTCTTATCCCGAGTTCAGGTTGTTAGGAAACAACACAAAATAAGAATTCTTGAAACATTGTAGTCTAATGACCGATTTGGCTTTAATTCCCTATAATCCTCCATATGTATCTTAATACAATTTCACGTCGAAAAAAGCACTTAATAAAAGCAACATCCCAAAGCAGTAACATGCATGTAGAGAATTAGGAGAAAGTTTTATCATATCCTCTTACTTGAAAAGCTTTTGCGCAAATGTTGCTAAATATTCTCTCCAGTTTCGCCAAGTATGTCCGCCTTTCGTCTTAAGATAAGCGTATTTATAAGATTCTTTATCCAATGCTGCACGGAGGTTTTCATCGTCGTGTGAGAGAAAATCATCCTTACCAATACCAATCCATATAAGCTTAGGAGATTTCTTACACAGCGTCTTAAACTTCTCGTCAATGTTCTTATAAATAGGAGAAAAACTATCACCATCCTTTGCCATTTGATTAAATGCAGCAGAAAATAAGCCAATATAATCAAAGGCATCAGGATTATTCAATGCAGTATAAATCGAATGAAAACCACCCATAGACAGTCCAGCAATAGCTCTATTTGCTTTATCTTTCTTCACACGATAAACCTTTTCTACAAACTGGATGATATCAGGAAATGCCTTTTCAAAGTTTCCGTCCATTGTTTTAGGGTATCGCATTGCAGCAGTAACAAATCCACGAGACCCCTCACCAGGTGCTGCTTCCTGTGAAATATTACCATTTGGCATTACCACAACCATTGGTTCTGCTTTCCCCTCAGCAATAAGATTATCCAGAATTTGTATGGCACGACCCAATTCTTCCCATGCATTCTCATCTCCTCCCATACCATGAAGTAAGTAAAGAACAGGATAGCTTCGCTTACTTGTTTCGTAACCAGCTGGCGTATAAACCGTCATACGACGTTTAAGCCCTGCTGTTGGACTATCATACCACACTTTTCTAACCGTTCCATGAGGTACATTCTTCACTGCATACAAGCCATCTACACCGTCGCCAACAAGCGCAACACTATATGTATTACCAATATCACGCACCATATATATGTTCTTTGGATCTGTTATCTTTACACCATCAACAATGAGATTATAACTATAAAACTCAGGCTTTAAAGGTGCAGTTGTCAGTGTCCACCGTCCATTTGTATCCTTATTCATCAACTGCGGACTCCAATCACCATCTGCATACTTATCTGGAGTTTCTTTCCCTGCATAGAGAAAATTACCTGTAAGTTCAACCTTCTTTGCATTTGGTGCAAAAAGACTGATAGTTAAAGTATTATCTGCATTTACCACAGGAGACACTATCTCGTCATCTTTCCAATTAAGAACCTCCTGAGCTGCTACTAATGAAATGCTTGTAAGGCAAGCAAAAAACAGAATAAACCTTTTCATGATTTCGTATTTTAATTTATATCATTAACTTAATTCTTAATCTATGCGCAATCAATATTCGAAGTGTAAACACTTATTCGATTATGATTATATACTTTATAGAGTCCAAAACATTATTACCAATGCGTAAGAAAGGTTTTAGATAAAAAATGAAGACTTCTACCCCACTTTCTTAGATACCTTTTACTTATGATACCACATAGAATCAGTAAATCCTAAATCGTTTTATAGTGTCATCAGTTTATGTCTTTTGGAACTTCACGACTCATCGGCAAAGGTAATTAAAAAACATATAAATTCAAATTCATAAACAAAAAAAACTAAAAGGCAAGTGCAATTAAAGAATATCTGCGCCCCCATTACGACACATACACTTTCTTTTAAGTTTCTTTCTTATTATCCAATTAAAGATATGTTTAGGCATAATAACTGATTCAACTTTAACAACAAGTTGATACCATTTCGGTAAGGTTTTGCAGTGTGTTTAGTGCTCCGCACCATTGGTGCGGACCCTTAGCACCAATGGTGTTAACCATCAACACGATGTGTGTTGACTAAAAGCACATCAAATGAAGATGGGAAAAGGGAAGCATTATCAGTACAAAGTTTCATCATCTTACAATCTAATAAAAAGTTAAAGTACAACGAATAATTTTCCATTGGAAATTTGGTGGGAAATAAAATAATAGTTATCTTTGCAACGTTTTCCTTAGGAAACAAAATAAACATTAACAAAACCGAGTAGTAAAAGAACTTCGGTAAATTAAAATTTACATATATAATGAAACGTACAGCAACACTTGTAGTGGCTATTATGGCATTAACACTGACAGCTTGTAAAGCAGATAACAATCCTAAAAAGCAGGATAACAGTGTCATGACAACCGAACAAACAGAAGTAAATAATCAAAATGAAGGAAAGGAAACAAAGATGAATGTAACAGAAATGAACTCAGAGATGTTCCAGCAGAAAGTGATGGATTTTAAGAATAATCCAAAGACATGGAACTTTAAGGGTGATAAGCCTGCTATTATTGATTTTTATGCAACATGGTGTGGTCCATGTAAAGCAACTGCGCCAATTCTCGAGGAAGTAGCAAGTGATTATGCAGGGCAGATTGACGTTTATAAGGTTGATGTTGACAAGCAGCGTGAGTTGGCAGCCCTCTTTGGCATTCGTTCAATCCCATCAATCCTCTTTATTCCTAAGGCAGGTGAACCTACAATGCAGAACGGAGCTATGAACAAGGCTCAGTTTGAAGAGGTTATTAAGTCTGTCTTGTTGAAGTAATGACACATAATGGACAATCATTGTATCAGTAAGATTCGCGAAATATTTCGTGTCATCACTGCTTTTGAATGTGGATTACAAGAGCAAATAGGCTTAAACATCAACGAAGCAATGCTATTGTATCTACTCTCAGAGAGTGAGAAACCTATGTTGGCTGGTGAAATAGCAGAAAAGATGGGCTTGACACGTTCGAATACTTCAAAGGTAATCGCCTCATTGGAGCAGGCGTCGCTTATTCGCCGCCGCGCTTGTTCAGAGGATGGACGCTGCCAAAGGTTTCACATTACAAAACATGGTTTAGAGAAGTTAGACCATTTGCATTGTGATTCCATAGCTGTTCCAGAGGAGTTAAAAGAAATCATATAAGATATATCGCAATCTTTCTGAACAAAAGTAAAGCTAAAATAAAGATAGGGACGTATAGCGTGTGAGTTGCCAACTGGCATTTTAATAACTCGCAAACTATACGTCCCTATTTATATCGATTATCTCAAGATACCAACTCTTTTGAATCCAAGAGAGTTACTTCGCCTTTAATATTTGCTCAATACCTTGTTCTCTATGCTTTATGCATACTTCAATTCCATACTTCTCATTAAGATGTTCAGCAAGATGTTGTGCACTATAAACAGAGCGATGCTGTCCACCGGTACAGCCAAATGAGAACATTAAATCAGTAAAGCCACGTTGCATATAACGTTCTACATGATGGTCAGCAAGCTTATAAACAGGTTTCAAGAACTCAAGTATCTCACCATCATCTTCAAGGAAGCGGATGACAGGCTCATCTAAACCCGTAATCTTCTTATAAGGTTCGTATCGACCTGGGTTATGCGTACTTCTACAATCAAAGACATAACCGCCTCCATTACCAGATGTATCTTCAGGAATACCCTTCTTAAATGAGAAACTAAAGACACGCACGACCAATGGTCCTTTACCATCATATTTAGAGAAAGTTGCAGGACCATCTAAAGGATTAGCCTTATAAACATCTTTCTCTGCTATTTTTAGTCCATCTGTTCTATTAGCTGCAGGCTTCTCAATATGCGCAAACTGTGGTAATAATGTGAGACGTTTCAACATATCCATCATGTATGGATATGGGAAAACATCAACACCTAATGCCAAGAGATCACGCAGATTTTGTATAGCAGGAGGAATAGAATCGATAAAATGCTTCTTACGTTCAAAGTATCCACGGAATCCATAAGCACCTAAAACTTGCAATGTACGGAAGAGAACAAACAATGACAAGCGGTTGACGAAATGACGTTTAGAAGGTACCTCAGTATAATTCTTAAGGCTCTGATAGTATTCAAATACCAATTCACGACGCAATTTGAAAGAATACTTTGCGCTTGCTTGCCATAAGAACGAAGCAAGGTCATAATAAAAAGGACCTTTTCTTCCACCTTGAAAATCAATAAAATATGGTTTCCCCTCCTTATCTAACATAATATTTCGTGCTTGGAAATCACGATAAAGGAAGGAATCCATCTGCTCCGATGTCAGGTCTTTTGCAAACATACGGAAGTTTGCTTCAAGTTTTAATTCATGGAAGTCAAGTTCGGTTGCTTTGAGAAAGCAGTACTTAAAATAGTTCAAATCAAAGAGTACACTCTCCTGATTGAATTCTGGTTGTGGGTAACAATTAGAAAAATCAAGTTCTCTTGCGCCGCGCAACTGAATATTTGGCAATTCTCTGATTGCATTGCGCAACAACTTTTGCTCGGCAAGATTATAGCGTCCACCAGCCTCACGTCCACCCCGTATAGCATCAAAGAGTGACGTGTTACCAAGGTCTGATTGTAGGTAACATAACTCATCAGCAGACACTGCTAAGATATGTGGTACTGGTAAACGTCGTTTCTCGAAATGTTTAGCAAGATAGATAAAGGCATGATTTTCATCACGACTTGTTCCTATAACACCAATGACAGTATCACCCTCTTCGTCAAACATTCGGTAATACTCACGGTTACTACCTGCCCCTGCTAACTTTTCTACGTTTGAAGGGTTACTACCCTTCCAATTCTTATATAGTTCTAATAGTTGCTCCATAATTCTTTAACTTATGTAGAAGCTTTGTAAACTACTATTAAACCATAGCTCTCGCACTACATAATGAAACATAAGAAATCACAACTTTACATGAAAAAAGCTGCAAAAAGTATATGTAAAGGTTAGTCGTCTTGCTCCTCAAGCTTTTTCTTTATATCTTCAGCTTGTTTCTCACCACGCTTCTTGTGGTCATACTGACGTAGTAAGCCATCTACCAACAGTAGAAGTGCAAGGACACCACCAGTAATAAGCCATGACCTTGTAATATAATATATGCCTCCAATAACGATGAAGAGCACAGCAAATTCTTTCCAGTTAATCAATTGTTTCATGCTACAAAGTTAACGAAAAGATTACAGATAAGGAATGAAAACAGAGAAGTTTTTATTTTAATTATTCTAATCTTATTAATTTATAGCTGTCAGCATATAGCTGTCTTATAGTCAAATATATTCTATTTTAGCGAGACAAGTCTGTTAAAGTGGCTTTCTTACATCTACACTTAGAATTATTTATATTAAAGGGCTGTCGTCTAAAGGAAATATACTATCTTTGTATTTTAATGATAAAAGAGCAAGATAACATAGATAAGATGACAGACGCAAAGATAATTAATGACCCTGTTTTCGGATTTATAAAGGTGCCACGTGGACTGTTACTTGACATAGTACGTCACCCACTTATGCAGCGATTGACACGCATCAAGCAATTAGGATTGACACAAGAGGTTTATCCTGGTGCGCAGCACACACGTTTTCAACATTCTTTAGGTGCCTTTCATCTTATGAGTGAGGCACTTATATCACTACAACAGAAGGGAGTGTTTGTCTTTGACAGTGAGGCTGAAGCAGTACAAGCTGCCATCCTAATGCATGACATTGGGCATGCTCCATTTTCTCATGTGCTTGAAAACACACTGATTAGTGGTATTACTCATGAAGAAATATCGCTGATGATGATGGATCATATCAACCAAGACATGCATGGAGCACTCAACCTTGCGATTAGTATCTTTAAGGATGAATACCCTAAATCCTACCTTCATCAACTGATTTCCAGCCAACTTGACATGGATAGGCTTGACTATCTCCGTCGTGATAGTTTCTTTACGGGAGTGACAGAAGGCAATATTGGCTCTGCACGTATTATCAAGATGCTTAACGTTGTTGATGATGCTTTGGTTGTCGAATCAAATGGTATTTATTCTATCGAGAATTATCTTACTTCACGTCGCCTTATGTATTGGCAAGTATATCTGCATAAGACAACCGTTGGATGTGAGAATGTTCTTATCAATGCTTTACATAGAGCAAAACAATTAGCAAAAGAAGGAGTTGAACTTTTTGCTTCACCAGCTCTTCGTTACTTCCTTTACAATGATATTACAGCTGAAACTTTCCATACAGATGACAAGGCATTAGATAATTATATAGCTTTGGATGACAATGACATATGGAGTGCTATTAAAGTATGGCAACAACATGAAGATAAGATACTTTCACTCCTATCTTCAAACATGATCAATCGAAAAATATTCAAAGTAGAAGTACGAGAAGAGGAGCCAACGACAGAGGAAATCAACAAACTTAAACAGCAGATTTCTGAACGATATGAGATAAGTCTCGCTGATTGTGATTACCTCATTGGAGTAAATCGGGTGCAGAAAGATATGTACAATCCTTATGATGACCATATTAGCATTCTGTACAAAGACGGAACATTGAAAGATATAACTGAAGCATCGGAGATTTTGAACATTGAATTACTCTCGAAAAAAATATGTAAATATTACCTATCTTATCAACGTTTCTAATAAAAAATCCCTATCTTTGCACAAATTATAATCAATAAAAGGCAATATAAATGGAATTCTCTGCGAAACAAATATCGCAATTTATACAAGGTCGTATTGAAGGTGACGAAAACGTAACCATTAATACCTTCGCCAAGATTGAAGAAGGTAAGAAAGGAGCTATCTCTTTTCTTGCAAACCCTAAATATATACACTATCTCTTTGAAACAGAGTCAAGCATTGTACTTATAGATGAAGACATTCAATTGGACAAGGAGATAAAGCCTACTCTTATCCGTGTAAAGAATGCACGAGACTGCGTTGCTAAATTGTTGCAACTCTATGAAAGTATGAAACCTAAGAAGCAAGGCATTGATTCTCTTGCTTTTGTTTCATCGAAAGCAACAATTGGCAAGGATGTCTATATCGGTGCATTTGCATATATTGGTGATGGTGTGACTTTAGGTGACGGCTGTCAGATTTATCCTCATGCAACTATCATGGATGGCGTGCAGCTGGGAAATAATTGTATTGTCTATCCAAATGCAAGTATTTATCATGGTTGTAAGATTGGCAGCAATGTTATCCTTCATTCTGGTTGTGTAATTGGTGCGGATGGTTTCGGCTTTGCACCTAATCCGGAAACTAATAGTTACGATAAAATACCTCAGATTGGTATTGTAACAATAGAAGATAACGTAGAGATTGGTGCCAACACTTGTATTGATCGCTCAACCATGGGCAGTACATACGTTCGTAAGGGAGTAAAACTTGACAACCTTGTTCAAATAGCACACAACAATGATATTGGTGAGAATACAGTGATGTCTGCTCAGGTAGGTATTGCAGGCTCAACCAAAGTTGGTCAATGGTGTATGTTTGGCGGACAGGTGGGTATAGCTGGTCATATCACTATCGGTGACAAGGTATTCCTCGGTGCACAGTCAGGTGTTCCTGGTAGCCTAAAGAGTAATCAGCAACTCATTGGAACTCCTCCAATGGAGCAGCGTCCATACTTTAAGTCACAGGCTATCTTCCAGCGTTTGCCAGAGATGTACAAGCAGTTGAATGCACTGCAGAAAGAAATTGAAGAATTGAAAAAGAATAAATAACATACATGGAAACAGTTAAGCAGAAAACTTTAAAGGGAAGTTTTTCCCTCTTCGGAAAGGGACTTCATACAGGATTGAGTCTTACTGTAACATTCAACCCTGCCCCAGAAAATACTGGCTATAAGATTCAAAGAATTGATCTTGATGGACAGCCTATTATTGATGCTGTTGCTGAGAATGTTGTTGATACACAGCGTGGAACAGTATTGGCTAAGGATGAGGCACGTGTTAGTACGATTGAACATGGTATGTCAGCCCTTTATGCAATGGGTATTGATAACTGTCTTATACAGATTAATGGTCCAGAATTCCCTATCCTCGATGGTTCTGCAACAATGTATGTTGATAAAATCAACGAGGTTGGTATCGTTGACCAGAATGCTCCAAAGGATTATTATATCATTCGCAAGAAGATTGAGATTAAGGATGAGAATGGCTCTGTAATTACGATTCTCCCTGACGAACAGTTCTCTATCACTGCGATGTGTAACTTTGACTCTAAGTTTATTAGCAGTCAATTTGCTACATTGGATGATATCAATACTTATGCAACCGAGATTGCTCCAGCACGTACATTCGTTTTTGTACGTGACATTATGCCACTCTTGCAGGCTAATCTGATTAAGGGTGGTGACTTGGATAATGCAATTGTTATCTATGAGCAACAGGTTTCACAAGAGAAACTCGACCAGTTGGCTGACCTCTTGAAGGTACCACGTATGGATGCGAATAACATTGGCTATATTCAGCATAAGCCTTTACAATGGGATAACGAGTGTACACGCCATAAGCTCCTTGATATCATCGGTGATATGGCATTGATTGGCAAACCTATCAAGGGCCGTATTATTGCGACTCGTCCAGGTCATACTGTAAACAACAAGTTTGCACGTCTGATGCGTAAAGAAATACGTAAGCATGAGATACAAGCACCAATGTATGATCCAAATGATGAGCCATTGATGGATAACATTCGCATCCGCGAACTTTTACCACACCGCTATCCAATGCAGTTGGTTGATAAGGTCATAGCAATGGGTTCAACAAGTATTATTGGTATTAAGAATGTAACCAGCAACGAACCATTCTTCCAAGGTCACTTCCCACAGGAACCTGTTATGCCAGGAGTATTACAGGTAGAGGCTATGGCTCAATGTGGCGGACTCTTAGTACTTTCTCAGGTTGAAGAGCCTGAGCGTTGGTCAACTTACTTCTTGAAGATTGATGATGTCAAGTTCCGTCAGAAGGTTGTTCCTGGTGACACGCTTATGTTCCGTGTTGAACTTCTTGGCCCTGTACGTCATGGAATCAGTTCAATGAAGGGTTATATGTTTGTTGGAGAGCGTGTTGTTGCTGAGGCTACATTTACTGCCCAAATTGTAAAGAACAAGTAATAATTACACAAGACAATTATGAACCAGATAAGCCCATTGGCCTTTGTTCATCCAGAGGCAAAACTTGGTGATAACAATATAATTGGTCCATTCTGTTATATCGATAAGAATACAGTTATCGGTGATAATAATGTGTTCCAAAACAGCGTAACCCTCCATGTTGGTGCACGTTTAGGCAATAACAACGAAATATTCCCAGGTGCCAGTATCTCTACAAAACCTCAAGATTTAAAGTTTAGAAATGAGGAAACACTTTGTGAGATTGGTGACAACAACTCTATTCGTGAGAATGTTACTATTTCACGTGGTACGGCTTCAAAGGGTAAAACAAAGATTGGTAGTAATAACCTACTGATGGAATGTGTACATATTGCACATGATTGTGTTATTGGTTCTGGTGACATTATTGGTAATGCAACCAAATTTGCAGGCGAAGTGACAGTTGATGATAATGCTATCATATCTGCCAATATTCTCTGTCATCAGTTCTGCCATATTGGTGGATACGTTATGATACAGGGTGGAAGCCGTTTCTCTATGGATATTCCACCATATATCATTGTAGGAAAAGAGCCTGCCCGCTATATGGGAATTAACCTCATTGGTCTTCGCCGTCGTGGCTTTTCAAATGAACTCATTGAACTTATCCACAATGCTTACCGCATCCTTTATGGAACAGGTACACGTGCCGAGAACATTCAGAAGATTAAGAACGAACTACAGATTACGCCAGAAATTCAGAAGATTATAGACTTCGTTGAATCATCAGAACGTGGTATCATTAAATAAAGACTATCCCCTCCCCTTTCAAAGGGAGGGGGAATCTTTAAAAGCGAACGAATAGGTTGAGTATTTCCACAACTTAAATAAATTGGAAAATATTATTTATAATCATTTATCAGCTTGAAAAACAAAACATTAATAGTCATCACTGGCCCAACAGGCATTGGCAAGACAGAAGCCACTCTCCGTATTGCAGAGCATTTTAATGTACCTGTTATCAATGCTGACTCCCGACAAATATTCTCTGAGATTCCTATAGGAACAGCAGCACCAACGGCAGAACAGCAGCTGCGTGTACAACACTATTTTGTTGGTAATCATCATTTAGAAGATTACTATTCTGCAAGTCTATACGAACAAGATGTACTTTATATTATTAACAGCCAGCACACACCTATCTCGTTACTCTCAGGTGGTTCAATGATGTATATTGACGCTGTATGTAATGGTATTGATGATATCCCGACGATTCTTCCTGAAATACGAGAGAAAATGATGAAACGCTTAGAAGCAGAGGGATTAGAACAGATGTGTAATCTGTTACGAGAACTGGACCCTGAGCACTGGAAGATAGTTGACAGGAATAATCCACGTCGTGTTATCCATGCCCTTGAGATATGTATCCAAACTGGAAAAACATATACATCTTTCCGTTCCAATACTATTAAAGAGCGTCCTTTTAATATCATCAAGGTTGGATTAAACCGTGATAGAGACGAACTCTATAATAGAATCAATCAGCGAGTATTAGACATGATTGAAGAGGGAATGATAGAAGAAGCACTACAAGTTTATCCTAAGCGAACTCTGAATTCACTCAACACGGTTGGATATAAGGAGCTATTTGAATACCTTGATGGCTTAACAACACTTGATGAAGCCATATTTAAAATACAGAGTAATACTCGAAGATACGCTCGCAAACAGCTCACATGGTATAAAAAAGATACCGCTTTTCAATGGTTTAATCCCGATAACATTGAAGAAATCTTAAATTATGTCCATACAATGATATCAAATACAAGTAAATAAGTACTTTTGTATTAAACGTATTATAGCAATATTATAAACATAGGCAAGTAGCTTTAAAACTTGAAGATTGTCAATCAATGATAAAGAAAATATTTAAATTCATTAGAAGTATATTCCGAGGAATTTTCAATTTCTTCCCATGGTACGCAAAACTGTATAAAGGTCGTGCTTGGTACACGAAGATGGCTGTCGGAACAGTATCTTTCTTTGTAGCTATCTTCCTCTATTTAGGAATGGTAGACATTAACTTCCTTTGGCTCTTTGGCAAGTCACCAGGTTTTATTGATATAAAAACTCCTCCAACCTATGCTGCATCAGAGATTTATAGTGCAGACTCTGTCCTCATTGGTAGATTCTATAAAGAGAATCGTACACCAGTAAAGTATGAGGAGGTAACCCCTGCCTTCTGGAATGCACTCATCAGCACAGAGGACGAGCGCTTCTATAGCCATAATGGTATAGACTTTATGGGTATCGGTGGTGCTATCAAGGATGCCGTAACAGGTAGTGGAGGTCGCGGTGCATCAACCATCACACAGCAGTTGGCGAAGAATATGTTCCGTGTTCGTACGCAATATTCTTCAGGTCTATTGGGTCATGTACCGGGCTTGCGAATGCTCATTATGAAGAGTAAAGAATGGATTATTGCTGTGAAGTTAGAGTTAATCTATTCAAAGAAAGAAATTCTGACAATGTATGCCAACACCGTTGACTTTGGCAACAATTCCTTTGGTGTAAAGACAGCTGCTAAGACTTATTTTAATACAAGTCCTTCAAAGTTATCTATTGATCAAGCTGCAACGTTAGTAGGTATGTTGAAAGCTACTACTTATTATAATCCAATCTTGCACCCAAAGAATTCTATTCGTCGTCGTAACACCGTGCTGTATAATATGGTTACACATAATGTATTACCACATGATGAGTACGCACTATACTCTAAGCGACCTATGAAGCTGGATATACACGTGGAAGAAAACTATGATGGTCAAGCCCAGTACTTTCGTGAGTATATATCAGAATACTTCAAAGATTGGATGAAAGACAATGGTTATGATCTTTATAGCAGTGGTTTAAAAATCTATACCACCATTGACACTCGTATGCAGAAGTATGCTGAGCAAGCTGCAACAAAGCAGATGGAAAAGGTTCAACAGACTTTTGATAACCACTGGCGAGGTATGCAGCCTTGGCGAGATGCAAAGGGAAATGAGATTCCAGGCTTTATTGAAGGTATTGCTGAACGTCAGCCTTTCTATAAGAAGCTATTACAGAAATACCCTAACCAGCCTGATAGCGTTCTCTACTATCTCAACAAACCACATAAGGTGACTCTCTTCGACTATGAAAAGGGGCATATTGAGAAAGAAATGTCATCAATGGACTCTATCCGTTATATGGTTAAATTCATGCACTGTGCTATGGTTGCTATGGAACCAGAGACTGGTGCGGTAAGAGCTTGGGTGGGTGACATTGATTTCAAAACATGGAAATATGATAAGGTTGTTGCACAGCGTCAACCAGGTTCAACCTTCAAACTATTCGTCTACTCAGAGGCATTCAATCAAGGACTGACCCCTTGTGATAAACGTCGTGATGAATATATCAGTATGCAGGTTCTCGATAAGAAGACTGGTCAGATGAAGACTTGGACACCACACAATGCCAATGGCAGATTCTCCAATGATTCAATCACACTGAAGAGTGCTTTTGCTCGCAGTATAAACTCCATTGCTGTACGCTTAGGACAGGAGATGGGCATAAAGAATATTATCCGTACAGCTCAGGAGATGGGTATCAAGAGTCCGTTGGATGATGAGCCTTCATTGGCACTCGGTTCAAGCGACGTAAACTTATTAGAATTGGTAAATGCCTATAGTACTGTAGCAAATGATGGTGAACATCATGTTCCAGTTGTCGTTACACGCATCTTAGATAAAGACGGAAACGAGGTATATGTAGCACCAAAAGACCACGAGAGAGCATTACCTTACAAGACAGCATTCCTCATGCAGGAAATGTTGAAGGCTGGTGTGAACGAAGGTGGTGGTACAAGTCAAGCATTACGTCATTATACTTTTGGGGATACAGACTGGGGAGGAAAGACTGGTACAAGTAATAACCACTCTGATGCTTGGTTTATGGCAGTCAGCCCTAAACTTGTCGTTGGTGCATGGGTTGGTGGTGAATATCGCTCCATCCACTTCCGTACAGGAGCCTTAGGACAGGGTTCAAAGACTGCACTACCTATCTGTGGAGAGTTTATTTACAGCTTAATGCGCGACAAGACTTTCCAAAAGTATCATGCTAAGTGGCAGTTAGATCCAGACGAGGATATCGACCCTTCAATGTACAACTGTCAACCTACAGTAGTTCGGCGTGCTGCTCCTGATTCTTTGCGTGACTTTACAACAGGACATAGACGTCATCAGGAGGAAGAGGAAGAACCTATCGACGGACACGAAAATACAGACGAGGGTGGCTTTATATTAGAACCAGCTCCACAACCTACTCCAGAACGGCAGGGCAATAGTTCTAATAATGAATCGCCTCAAATTATAAAGAAGGCGAAGAAGCCACGCAGTGAAGATATGGAAATTTAAGTAATTCATAATTCTTAAAATGGAACTTATGATTACTTTTGGTTGATAAAGAAATCAGAATACTTTGGTAATTGATTAATAACTATCAATTCTCTTCCTCAAACAACAAACTTCTATATATTCACAGAGATTTTTACCTCTGTGAGTATATATGAAGGTTTTTGTTTTCTCTATAGCCTCTTGTCAGTAAACTTAACAATAGGTTGTTGTAATTATACAGAAAAGGCGCAAGGCATAAATATAGCTTAGTAGCAAACATAACTACCAACTACAAAGGGAACTAAAGCCGCCAATCAATGTCACAAAAGAAGGTAAACATAGACGTAAATACGATTGACTTGGATAATACAGAGTTGCAAAAAGCACTTCAGATTATTCAGTTTACAAACAATTCCCTATTCCTCACTGGAAAAGCAGGAACAGGAAAGTCTACATTTCTACGTTACATTGCTGCAACAACAAAGAAAAAACATATTATTCTTGCACCCACAGGCATAGCTGCTATCAATGCAGGTGGTAGTACCCTGCATAGCTTCTTCAAACTTCCATTCTATCCTCTTGTCCCAACTGACAAGCGTTATTCTGCTCGTAATCTACGCAGCACAATGAAATACAATGGTGACAAGTGTAAACTTTTGCGGGAAGTCGAACTAATCATTATTGATGAGATTAGTATGGTTAGAGCTGACATCATTGACTTCATCGACAAAGTACTGCGCATATACAATCGTAATATGCGCGAGCCATTCGGTGGGAAACAGCTTCTCTTGGTAGGCGACATTTATCAATTAGAACCAGTTCTAAAGGAAGAGGATCGTCGACTCTTACAACCCTATTACCCAAGTAGCTACTTCTTTGATGCAAAGGTGTTCCAGGATTATCCACTTGTGAGTATTGAACTCAATAAAGTCTACCGTCAAAACGACCCTCACTTTATTTCCATTCTTGACCATATCCGTACTAATCAGGTCACTGACACTGATTTCAACCATATCAATGAACATGTTGGTGCAAGTTTGGAGAATACAAACAAGCCAGAAGGAGATCTCACCATTACCCTATCGACTAAGCGAGATACAGTAGACTGGATAAACAACGAAGGACTTGATAGCCTTGATGGAGACCCTGTGATGTTCTTAGGTGAAATCAAAGGAGAGTTTCCTGAGAGTAGCCTCCCTACTCCTATTGAGTTAAACCTCAAGGTGGGAGCACATATCATGTTTATCAAAAATGACATTGAGAAGCAATGGGTTAATGGAACCTTAGGTATTATTATCGGTATTGATGAGGAAGCAGGAATCCTCTATGTTCATACAGAAGAGGGAGATGACTTACAGGTGCAACGTGAGATGTGGGAGAATATAAGATACCGATTCAATGAGGAAGAGCAACGAATTGAAGAGGAACAAATAGGTACTTATATACAATTCCCCATCAAGTTGGCTTGGGCTATTACTGTACATAAGAGTCAAGGACTGACATTCAAGAATGTAAATATTGATTTCACAGGCGGTGTCTTTGCCGGTGGCCAGGCATATGTTGCTTTATCACGCTGTACAAGTCTTGAAGGTATTACACTCAAGGAACCACTGCGGAGAAATGAGGTCTTTGTAAGAAGTGAGGTAACACATTTTGCCAGACACTACAACGATAATAATATTATATCGACAGTACTCAAACAAAGCAAGGCTGATAAAGAATACTACGATGCTATATGTGCTTTTGATAAGGGAGACTTTGATGCTTCCCTACGTAGCTTTTTTCTTGCTATTCATAGCCGTTATGATATTGAACGACCAGCAGCTAAGCGATTTATCAGACGGAAACTGGACCTCATTAACCAGCTACGTCATGAAAATGAGGAACTTAAGCGACAACAAGATAAGAAGAATGAGTATCTCAAAGAGCTGTCAGTAGAATATGTTATGATGGGTAAAGAGTGCGAGCGTGAAGAAATGAATGAGGCAGCTATTGCCAATTATGAGAAGGCTATTGCACTCTATCCTGATAATCCAACAGCACAGAAAAGATTGAAGAAATTAAAACCTTCAACCGAAAAAGATAATAAATAATGGAAAAGAAAAAGAGTCTTTCAAAAATTATAGCAACAATCGTTTTTGGTATTGTTTTCATCATTATTACTATTGTATCTTGTAATCAAAGCAAAACAATAGAAGGCAGTAACAATGGAGATACTGTTGCCGCAAAGGAGTTTACACCACATGTTGAGAATGGTAAACTAAATATTGATTTACAGAGTATTACCTCTATTCGCTTTCCTAAGTATAAGACAACAAAAGCAATACCTTTTATACCCGACTCTGTTAGTTTAGCGGCTGATGAAGAATCGGTAGAAAGTGGCAACTATTCAGCAATACTACTTCTTGATACGATTCCAAGTAAGGAATTTTATCAGAAAATAGACCTTGCAGCACAGCATGATACGTGTTGGGATATTAACAAATTTGCTTATACTTACGAAAGAAAAGATAAAGCTGGAGGTGTGTATAAAGTCGTATTTAGTAAAGGTGGACAGCAGATATTTGTCACTCATCTGAATAAAGACATGATAAAAAATACGAATCAAAAGAAGCCGAACAAATAAACATCACAATAATTCTGAATTAAGTATAGCTTCTAATAGGTTTAATAAAACGCATAAAAAAAGTGTCAAAGCAAGTAGCTTTGACACTTTTTTATATCCTTTTTAAGTCTTAACGAGCCTGCTCAAGCTTGCTATCAATATGTGCAATAGCATGGCTTTCCAAGTGAGCGAATGAATCGAGAATATCCTTAACATTCTTCTCTTCCTCTACTTGCTCATCAATATACTTTGCAATGAAGTTCTGTGATGCGCGGTCCTTCTCCTCATCAGCAACATCTGCCAACTTGTTGATAAGTTCTGTAACCTTCTGCTCATGCGCAAAAGTATCAACAAAAGCCTCCTTAGCGTCTGTCCAACTTGTCTTAACGGCATCGATACTGGTAAGAATAACCTCACCACCACGATGAAGAACAAACTGAGCCATATCCATTGCGTGCTGTCTCTCCTCTTCTGCCTGCTTGTACATCCAGCCAGAGAAACCCTTCCAGCCTTCCTTACGGAACCAGCATGACATCTGTAAATAGAGATTTGATGACCACATTTCTGCCGCAATCTGCGCATTGAACGCATCCTGCATCTTCTTTGATATATTCATTTCTTATTCTTTTTAATTAGCAATTAATTACTTACTTTGTTAGTCACTAATAATAATTCCGACTGCAAAATTACAACATTATTATTATTTTTCCAAATTATCAGCCAAAAAATATGATTTTTCACATGCTTATTAAACTCATATCACACATCTATTTTATCATCCCAGCTATATTTATACTCCTTTTTAGATGATGTGTTATTGCCCCGCACATGTCGTGCTAATGGTAAACACCAATGGTGCTGGGCACTAATTAAGTTGCTATATATAGCTATGAAAAAGTGTATCTTATATTATTAGGAATATGGTTTACACCCAAACAGAAAGACAAACGTATTTCATCGTGCTTTTATATATCAAAAAAATTTGCATCAAAGCGGTTACTAAAAGTAAACCCAAACTTTGATACAAATCTTTGTTTTCTATACTTATCTTTATAAACGTATTCTCGTTCTACAAAATATTATTCAATTACTACAGTTGTCCAACCATGCTTGTCTTCTATCGTGCCATACTGAATACCACGGAGGGTTTCATAAAGCTTGGTAGACCATGGTCCTGGTTTGTCACCAAAACAATAAACCTTACCCGTCTCCATATCATCAAGATGTGATATCGGAGAGATAACTGCTGCTGTACCACAAGCACCAGCTTCTTCAAAGCTATCCAATTCATCTTCTGAGATAGGACGACGCTCTATCTTCATTCCAAGGTCTTCAGCAATCTGCATCAGACTCTTGTTCGTTATAGATGGCAAGATAGAACTTGACTTAGGAGTAACGTAAGTATCATCCTTGATACCAAAGAAGTTGGCTGCACCACACTCATCAACATACTTCTTCTCCTTTGCATCCAAATAGAATTCTGATGCATAACCTTGCTCATGTGCACGACGATTTGCTCTAAGTGATGCAGCATAGTTACCACCAACCTTATACATACCAGTTCCCAATGGAGCAGCACGGTCAACATCACGAACAATAACATAAGGATTAGCACAGAAGCCACCCTTAAAGTAAGGACCAACAGGGGTGACAAAGATTAAGAAGCAATATTCCTCTGCTGGACGAACACCCACCTGAGCAGATGTACCAATTAACAATGGACGAATATAGAGTGAAGCACCACTCTCGTAAGGTGGGATATATTCTTGATTAAGACGAACAACTTTTTTAACCATTTCTGCAAACAACTCTGTTGGTACTTCTGGCATTACAATACCACGACTTGTATTCTGCAAACGTTTTGCATTTTCTTCTACACGAAAAACACGTACTTTACCATCTGGACAACGATATGCCTTCAATCCCTCAAAAGCCTCTTGACCATAGTGAAGACAAGTTGCTGCCATGTGAAGTTTAAGATACTCATCTGAACTGACTTCTACCTCACCCCACTTTCTATTGCGATAGTAACAGCGAACATTATAATCAGTTGGCATATAGCCAAATGATAAACTTGACCATTCTATATCCTTCATATTATTTTCGTGTTAAGTTTTTATTCATGACAATTATCTACAAAAGTAAACAAAATATTCTTACCATGCAACCAAATAACAAGTTAATTAAACTTACATTTCGTTTTCTAAATAAGAAAAAAGAGAGTTATTGCTTTTCTAAAAGCTTCTGAATCTCGTTGTCGGTACGCTTAAGCTTTTGTTTACAGAGCTTTACTAACTCTTGAGCTTCTTTTAATTGGGCAGCCATAGAGTCTATATCAAGTTCTCCACGTTCCATTTTATCTACAATAGCTTCCAATTTATGAACTGCTTCTTCGTATTTTATTTCTTTCATTGCCTTTTTACATTTATAATATATGGAATAATATGCTCTTTTAGGATAAACGTTCCACCTTACTCTCTACCTCGCCAGTCTCAAAACGTGTTGTTATCGTATCACCTATCTTTAAGTCTTTAGCGTTACGAATTGTCTTACCATTACACAATGTAATACTGTACCCACGCTTTAAGAGTAAAGAAGGATCAAGTAACCTTGCCCGCTGCTCAAGTATATCGAGTCGATGCTGCTCAACAGACAGCTTATTTTGCAGTGTCAGTAACATACAATTTTGTAACGTGCTTAAATGAAATTCTGCCTGTTTTATAGCTTCATTCATTCTCATCACCAGCCGTTGGGATAAGCCTTCAAGCCAAGCATCCTGCTTTGTACGAACCACAGAGAACAATACTGGAATATGTGAACCAATATGTTGAATACGCATTTTCTCAACCTCTAAAGCCTTCTTCACACCATCGATTATTGCAGCTTGTGCGTTTTCTACTCTCATCAGCGTTGAAGCAAGATGGTCTATGAGATAAGCAGCAGCAGCAGTTGGCGTCTTCATACGTTGAAACGATACCATATCCAAGATGCTTTCATCACGTTCGTGTCCAATACCTGTTATAATTGGTAATGGAAAGTTTGCCACATTCTCAGCAAGATTCAAGGTATCAAAACCGCTAAGGTCGGCTGTTGCGCCACCACCACGAATGATAACAACACCATCGAAATCTTCTTCACGACTATTGATTTGATTCAATGCGTTTATTATACTCTGTTCAACAGAGTCGCCCTGCATAATAGCAGGAAACAATTCTACGTGGAAATAGAGTCCATAATCATTAGTTTCTAACTGACTACAGAAGTCACCATAACCAGCAGCGGTCTCAGAAGAGATAATAGCTATACGCTGAGCAAACATCGGAAGACAAAGTTCTTTTTGCAAATCAAAGACTCCTTCTGCCTTTAATTGACGGATAATCTCTTGCCGCTTACGCATCATATCACCCATCGTGTACTCAGGATTGATATCATCAACTATCCAAGAGAAGCCATACTGGGGATGAAATTGAGCATGAACTTGTAACATGACTTTCATTCCTGCCCGTATTTCCTGACCTGTAATACGAACAAAAGCTGGCTTAATAAGTGTCCAAATGTTGCTCCAACACTTTGCTGAAGCACGTGCTATAGGCACATTGCTCCCTGCGTTCTTCTCAATCAACTCCATATAACAGTGTCCACGATTCTCACGAGCCTCAGACAATTCTGCCTCCACCCAATAAGAACGTGACAGGGTTGTGTTTATAACATCTGTCACAAGACTGTTTAATTCAAATAACGAAAGTGCTTTGGTCATCTTTTAGAAATATTTGTTTCAATAACCACTACTGATTATTACGAGTTGCAGCCTGATAGGCTGACCAAAAGTCAGGTATACCATATCCCATTATATTGTCAGGAGATTGACAATTATTTCCCGATTGACGAACAATATCTAATATCTCTTTTGCAGATTTATTAGGGCATGCCTGCCACAAACAAGCAACCATACCAGCTATGAGTGGACAAGCGAACGACGTTCCATTGTCTGGTATGATATATCCCCTACCCGATACGACATTTGTTGGACATCCATAAGCCATTACATCTGGCTTAATACGCCCATCAGCTGTAGGTCCTATCGATGAAAAAGGAGCATTAACTTTATCAAGAGTAACCGCTCCCACGGTAAGAATATCATGAGCATCAGCAGGAACATTAATCTTCTTCCAAGTCCCCATACCATCGTTACCAGCACTATTTACAAGTATCATTCCCTTACTTGCCAAACGTGATGCTGCTTGAGAAATTGCTGCAGTTCGCCCATTTAAATCTGAGTAACGATAGTTCATAGATTTGTCATCAAAGCCGTGATAGCCCAAAGATGAACTAATGATATCAACACCTACAGAATCAGAAAACTCAACTGCAGCTATCCAAAAATCTTCTTCTGCAGGGCTTTCTGTCGAATAGTCTTCCGTACGAAGCAACCAGAAATCAGCTTTAGGAGCAGTACCCACAAACACCGTAGGCTGGTTCATCGCTATTGTTGACAAAGTCTTAGTACCATGATCCATCTCTTTATAGACATCATTATCGTACCCTGCAACAAAGTTATGTGTACCTTTTATATTGAGATTCCTAAAGGCAGCAATCTTATCCACATTCATAAAGCCTGCATCCAACACTGCGATAGTCATGCCTTGTCCCATAAAACCAAGGTCGTGCAGCTTTCTACCATTCAAACTCTCAATTTGCCCCTTACCCATACCATAATAGTCGTGAACCGTAGAATCAAGAGATTGAAGTTCAGAATTATAACGAACACGTTGAGAGAGTGGACGGATAGAGTCTGGAGAGACAAATACTAACTTACTATCTTTCACAAAAGACAATACTTTTAAGTCTTCTAACGTTTGGCGATTATTGCCACGCACAAGAACAGAGTTATTCCATTTACTCACAGCAACAACCTTACCACCTCTCTTCTTTATCTGTTGAATATAATCAGGTGATACCGGTAGGTCTGTCGAATCAAGCTTTAATCCCTGACGTTGACGTCGAAGAAGAGAAGCTTTTGATAGAAATTTCTCTGGTTTATCCAAGGAATAAGGTGTTCCATTCTTATCTTTTAAGGTAACACGGAACATATAACACTTTCCTCCTGGGTAACCAATCAAGCCACCACTCTTATTAGAAGCTAATAAAGTAGCGCTTACCAGTATAAATAGAAATGTAATATAACTTCTGAGATGACTTTGTTTCATAATCTGCAAACTTACACAAAATAATCGAATTATACCGCAGATATAGAAAGAAATTAAATAAATAAAAAGGATTTCCTTTATTAGGAAATCCTTCTTGTACACCCTTAGGGACTCGAACCCTAGACCCACTGATTAAGAGTCAGTTGCTCTACCAACTGAGCTAAGGGTGCATGCTAAACGAAAAGACCTGGGTTAGAAATCAATTCTTGTACACCCTTAGGGACTCGAACCCTAGACCCACTGATTAAGAGTCAGTTGCTCTACCAACTGAGCTAAGGGTGCTCATTTCGTTTTTGCGAGTGCAAAGGTATTACTTTTTTGCGAATTAACCAAACTTTTCTTTCTTTTTTTAGTCATAAATCAGTCGAATATATTAGACATTCACGCAGCAAGTTTAGTATAACTACATGATAATATGACAATTACAAAATGACATAGTACTAAGAGGATGCGATTATTTTTATCTATTTATAATTATCTTTCGCTCCAGACAAGTAAATTCAGACGCCTTTGATGTCTACTCGGCTTATGTAATTTAACCCAATTCGGTCATTAGAGCCTAAACATATTTTGTTTTATTATCGAACAGATTGTTTGGCTTTGGAACGCAGGCGTAGCGGGCTACGTCAAGTTAAAAAGACGGACAAGATGCCGATAAGAAAATAAAAGATGTTAGGAAACAACACAAAAACAAGAATTCCTGAAACATTGTGGTCTAATGACCGATTTGGGTTTAAACAAAATGAGGATGAAACCTACAACAGTTTCATCCTCGTAATATCGTTTTATAATGATTTCTCTATTATATATTATACTGATGCAAATCAACGAACTCACCACGCTGACGACGCTCATCAATCATACGTTGTAGCTTTGCTTTACGATGTGGCGCAATCCATTTCTTCGCGAAAATGTTAGGAATAGCAACACCAAGAGCAATACAAACTAAGACTAACGAACCATTGATTGCAAAAGACATGGCATGCGTTACTTCTCCAACAACACCCTGCATTCCCATAAAACCATAGAGTGCACGATACATTAATACACCTGGAACGATAGGGATAACAGCAGGAATAGTAATACACTGATGTGGTGTATGGAGAATATGAACAGCCTTAATATTAATGATAGATATTAATGCCGAACCACAAAGTGAACCAACGACTATTCCAAGTCCAAGACCAGCATTTCCTGTTGAAGGGTCAAGGAAAACGAAGTTACGCGTACAAACACAGATTATACCTCCAACCGCAATCCAAGGCATTAAACGATATGGAATATTATAAATCGTTGCAAAGCCCATAGCAGAAATTGCAGCAGCAACAGCATAGACATAGAAAGAGTGATGAGGAATTGTTGATAGGTTTTTAGCAAAGCCATCAAAACTACCACACTTAATTGCCAACATAATACCAAATGACATTGCTATGACAATAAGAAGCGTGTTCATTGCACGAACTAATCCTGTATTTATATGATTGTCTAACAAGTCATTAACAGCGTTTATTAAAGGTACTCCTGGAACAATATAAAGGGCACAAGCTAAGAGTGGATGCCAAGGAGTTTCTGTAAACAGAATTGGACGAAGGAACTCTGGTAGCGCTGCTTGAACGGTAGGTGTAGAGAGAAAAGATGACAACCATGCAAGAATTGTACTAACAAAAGCCGCAACTGCAAAGTTGGCATAAAGATTAGAACCAGAATGATTCAAGAACATACGAAGACGATTACCCAATATAGCGGCAATAGAAGCATAGAAGAAAGCTGTCCAATCACAACCGAACTGAATACAGAATCCACCACAAGCAAGTCCTGCACCAATAGCAATCATCCAATCCTTGTAATAGTGTTTACCATTAGCAATCTTCTCAAGTTCCTCTTCATACTTATCTAACGAATAGTCCTTTTGAATAGCACGCCATGAGAGTTTTGAAACTTCCTGAATAGCAAGCATATTAATTACATGCTTATCACAACGCTGCATCTTAGAAAAACTATGATATTCGTCACTAACATTCACCTGCAACATATAATAATCAATGTTCATGTGCAGATTCTCTTTTGGAAGTCCCAAATAAGCTGCTGTGCGCTCCATATTTCGCTTCACACGACTCGTATCAGCAGAACTTTCCATAAGAATTTGCCCTGTACGAAGGAGCAAATCGAGTTTTCTACGAAGGGTTTTCTTGGAACAATCCATCTGTTTTTCGTCCATACAAAACAATCTTTAAACTTTAAAACTTTTGCAAAGGTACAATTTATTATCCGTATAGGAAAATTACGCTGCTAAAAATCAAATCTTTAGCTTAATAATTATAGAACTTTGTTCTCAATGGTAAAAAGCTCATCAGACTTTTCGAGTAATACTACTATAGATTTTTACGACGCAAACCCCTACTCTCTTTTAGACCTATTCGTAATAAACAAGTTTTCTTATGCTTAGTAAATCTGTACATTGTAACCGTCCGCACCATTGGTGTTCACCGCCCGCACAAGATGTGCTAACCCTCCGCACAATATGTGCTGTCCCTCTGCACCAAATCATTTCACAAACAGTAAAATACGGTTTAATAGAAGTTTGAGAAGGTATATATCAAAGAGTCGATGAATAAAAACAAACGAGTTTCTTTCCCTCTCCTTATTCTTCAATGCCCAAAGAATCTTCTATCAATGCCGCAACGATAACAATTTTCTCGTAGAAAACGAAGTGGACGAGAAAAATCCGAACTATAAACATTGAGTTTCTTACATCTTCGTTAGGGAATCTCTTCAAAGCCGTTTTTCATCGAGGTGTTAATACCGACAACTTTCTGGTAACCAAAACCTTTCTGTAGGATAAATCGATTTTAATAGAGTGTTGTAACTATGAAAATAAAGCTTCTCAAATAATTATAAAATGCAAGATGTACAATAAAACAAATAATCTTCAAAAAGAAATTCCGATTTCTTTGGATTTCTCAAGAATGTTATATACTTTTGCTCATATCATTATGAGAAAATATGTTTTTACTGCCATTATAGCATCTGTAACTTTAACGAGTTGCTTTAGCTTCTTCCCCAATCGGTACGAGAAAGCTCTTGTATACAATGGTTTTCGAGTAAATACCAATACAGGGATAGCTACAAAAGTGAATATAAAAGGCTATTATTCTTTAGTTAATGATAGCACCGATTCTGTTACTGTAGGAGGTTCTTCTATCATTAGCAAGGGTGGCATGTCGACGCTTGCAGGGTATAATCCTTTTATCCTTTATGAGGATGGAACATACGGAAATATTCTTTTTAATGCTGTAGAAAAGGATTTTTATGCCAATGAGCATTATAAGAGAGCTAATGTGGAATTGGATAAGGAGTGTACTCCTTTGAATAACATATATCTTATGAGGAGTGGGTATTATAAGCTAAAAGAAGATACAATCTGTGTAACGACATATATATTTTATTTACTACGCACAGAACTGGTATTACTGAGGTATAAAATCATTGATAGTAGTCATCTGCTACTTTTAGATGAGACTTATATTTCTGGAAATAAAAATGAAAACGATACTTGTGTTCAGAATAGGATATTTGAATTTATCCCAGCTAAAACACTTCCTTCTCCATCTTTGTTCCCAATTAAAAAGAAAAGGTGGGCTTGGGCTAACAAGAAGGATTGGAAACAATTTAAGCATAGTATTGCAAGAACATCAAAAAACAAATAAGAATATACTATATTTTTTTACAAGTTTATCAGAGATACATTTTATAGCAGTTATTGCTTATCATCCTTTAACCCAAATCAATCATTAGAGCCTAAACATATTTTGTTTTATTATCGAGCAGATTATTTGGCTTTGCATTGGATCATTTTTGATTCTTTAATCTCAAAATCTACAGCGATAGTATTTATTGTTTTATTTTACGGTAGTTGACTTCGATTATCTCTTTGAGATTATCAGAATTTTCGTAACTATTCAGCGGTATTGATCAGTCTGTATTTTCTCCTCTAAAATCTTAGTATAAAGGCTATAAATATGCTTGTTTTTCTTGCGTATTTCAGATTTTCTTTGTACCTTTATACCTATGAAAGAGCAGGTTACGGACATATCAAAAGTATTACAAGGCATGACGGAAGAGATGCGATTATTACGTGCAACTGTTAATCAGCAGTATGCCGAGATTATCAAATTGAACCGTAACATAAATGCTTTGAACCTCCAAATTCGCAAGAAAGATACGGAACTTATAAACTTACGGGAACGCTTAGCTAAGTATGAAAAACCTGACAAAAACTCTAATAACAGCAGCACTCCTCCAAGCAAGGAGCGTATAAAGGATGAGGTTATCAGAAGAACAAGAAGCCTCCGTAAGCCAAGTGGTAAGAAGCCGGGAGGACAAAAGGGGCATGATGGGCATAAGTTGTCTTACTCTTCCATACCTGACGAGATAATTGATGAGATACCCAACTATTGCACTCGTTGCGGAGAATCTTTATCAGATGCAGAACGTGTGCTTGATTATGTGACGCAGGTTATTTCCATTCCAGAGTTGAAGCCCGTAATCAAGGAAATCCGACACTATGTGATGGTATGCAAGAACTGTGGTGAACGTATTCGGACAGTACCGAGACGGCGGTCAAACAACGTGGTATATGATTCAAGCATAAAGTCCTTAGTGGTTTATCTGAGTGTCGTACAATTTCTTCCTTACGGTCGCATAGCAAGTTTTTTGCGTGAGGTATTTGGACTCACTCCAAGCGAAGGCTCACTGGTGAACTGGGTAAATGAGGCAAAGAGAAATGCGCAACCTGTGATTGATAAAATTAAAGGATATATTAAGTCATCAGCAGTTGTTGGTTTCGATGAGAGCGGCTTGTACTGTAAGAAAAGACTCGACTGGGCATGGATTGCACAAACCGTTTATTACACACTGCTTTTCCGTGCTAATGGAAGAGGGTCGAAGGTATTAGCAGACAAATTTGGCGATAGCCTGGAACGAATGACTGCCGTTACCGACCGCCATAGCGCATACTTTGCACTCCATTTCCTCAATCATCAGGTATGCCTTGCTCACTTACTGCGCGAACTGCAATATCTCTCAGAGTTGAACACTAAGCAAGAGTGGTCTGGGAAAGTAACCAATCTGTTCCGTGAAGCCATTCACGAGCGGAATACCAATCCGAACAACGTTATAGACAAGGTGTCATGGACCCGACGTTTAGACAATCTACTCAAACAGAATATAGAGGAGCTTGGTAAAAAGTTTATTACGTTCAGAAAAGGCTTGGTCAAATGCAGAGATTACATTTTCAATTTCCTCGAAAATCCGATGATACCATTTGACAATAATGGAAGTGAACGTGGAATACGCAAGCTAAAAATCAAACTGAAGAACTCCTGTGCTTTTCGTTCAGACTTCGGAGCAGACGCTTTCCTTGAACTTCATTCGATTGTAGAAACAGCTAAGAAGCACGACAAAACTCCATATAATGCGATTCAAGCCTTATTTAAGGTTTGATAATATATATCAATTATCGCTGAATAGTTACGAATTTTCTTCATTTTAAGACGCATTGATTTCGAGGAGAACAGATATCTTAGCATTCAATAAACCCGTAATGTCTCTCTCCTTGCAATAACACTTGTGTTCAATCATTGAATAAGGAATTTTACCCGCATCTCTGTATGATTTCAAGGTATACTTACTGATAATCAAACGCTTACATGAATCTTCGTTATCAAGCCAGCCCTCCGCATTGAGCGGATTGCCGATGAATTATTCGATACAATGAATAAAGTTTGCAGAACAAAACAATTTATTAAAAATATATTTTCCTATCATTGATGTCATCCAAAAAGAGTCTATAAATTATTGAAATGCAACATCTTTATGTGAAGTGTTAAAAGTGACAGCAAAATAAAATTAACCCAAGTTTAACACCCACCTTCGCCTAATTGTTACTGTCAGCGTACTTTCCTCGTTTTTCTTATGTGCTCTGTGTCCTACAAATTTTATTCTTTTTGAATGGTGAGTGTTTTAAGTTCAACTTATCGTATATCTGTTTTGCTTGCTTCGAAGGACTACTACATTGGCGCATCTCGATGGTTTCACCTAATGGATTCTTCCCTTTTGTGGTGACAAGCTTTTGGGTACTCATACGTCGTACTATCTCGGTCCAGTAACAGGATTCTCCTTCTCGTTTTAATTGACAACGGATAGTGTTTACCACCCAGTAGGCTAATAAACCGAAGAAGAGGTGTGCGTCGCTTCGCTCATCTTTCTGATGATAGATAGGACGGAGGTTGAGATCATTCTTTAGTTGTCTGTTCGTACATTCTATCTCACGGATGAGATTGTAGTATTCCCATGTCACACGCTCAGAAAGTGTCCTGACATTGCTGAGGAGGAAATAGACTCCATGTCCAGATTCCATTTCCGAGAGGTCTTTTATCTCCCAGTCTACACGCAGCATCTGCTTGGGCTTCTTCTCATTTTTTATGTAGCTTATCTGGTAGAACTTCGCTATAGAAGGGTACTTCTGTATGGCACGTCCTGTACGTTCAACAACCTTTTCATAGGTTTTTGTTCCACCTTTCTTGGAGATTCCTTCGTTTATCCTCTGCAGTTCCATCTCAAGACGCCCTCTCCAAACCCTGTTCATGGACGACTCTGTCATAGCTTTGAAGGAGATGTTATTTCGAGATAATAATCCTTATCATCCTCTGTCTTAACCTCTTTCAGCGTTATCTTCTGCCGACGGGCATCCATTATCGTAACGCTCTTATTATCATCACTGAGCATATAGTCTTTCATTTTCGTACGGGATACGCAGAGATAATTGTAACCCTTTTTCTTTATTAACTCCAAGTTCTCTTCCGTGGCAACACCTGCATCCATGACAACGAGCGTATCCTTTGTTCGTGATGGATTCCTCTTTGCCAGCGTATCAATCATATTGGGCAGAGACTTGGGGTCTGCTGTATTACCCTCCAAGATAGAAGAATAACGTATAAAACCTTCTTTATTGATACATAATGCAAGTACAAGTAGCTTACAGTCAGAGCGTTTTTCTTTTGAACGACCGAACTTGGCTTTATCACTATTACGCTTACTACCCTCGAAATAGAAGTTGGTTAAGTCGAAGAGTATCAACTTGTTGTCTATATTAAAGAGAGCGTCAGTAACGCTACACAAATGACGCTCTAACTGTTCCTTTAGTTCATATAATTTGTCAGTGATTTTATACAGAGAATTGATTCCTGGTGTCCAGCCAGGAACTCCACTATAAAGTTCAGCGGCAGCCGAGTTATCGCGCAAATAATAATAAGATGAACGTTCAGAAACAGCATATACCGTGCGAACAATCAATGCTGACAAAGCCGTGTGTATTGCATTCTCCGTCCACCCGTTTTTGCGCAGAAAACCCTCTAATTGTAGCTTGTCTATTGTCTGCTTGCAGAGCCACTCTGCACCAACATTCCTTGCGTCAGTATAGTTTGCCGTCTCAAGGTCAATATAGTTCTCATATTTTCTCAGCGACTTCTGCTCTTCCTTATTAAACCTATCGATTCCACCTTCTTTCTCCATACGGCTCCACCATTCGTCAGCCTTTGCCTGTTCAATAGGAGTAAGACCGTCAAGGTATTCTTTGAAAAGCGAGGGTGTACTTCTGTTTTTGAAGCGTTCGGTAAGAGCGTATGCAATTTTTCGAACCTGTACAGCAGTAAGTGAAGGTTCGAACCCGATGTTCAAAAGAATTAGCGAATGTACATGACCCTGCACATCACGATATGACTCCTTGATGCGATAATAAGGAGCCATGTCGCCTGTTGCAGGGTTGAATCGTGTCTGTACATTTGCGTGCATGAGTGCAAAGTAACAAAATATTTTTGATATGGCTGTGTCCTACAAATCAGATTTTACTCCTCGTTACAATACCCTATACTTGATTATCAACCATTTATCAAATTGATATTACACAAAACATCCCGAAAATTTATGAAAAATAATTTTGCCGGTTAAACTTGGGTTAAAACCGGGACAGTAGATATTTAGGGTCAGTCCTAAAACCCAGTTGCAAGTCTACCCTCTTAAGCACATAATTTCATAAGTATTTATTACCTTTGCATCATGAAGAGTCACCAATTATTACGTTGCATCTTTCCAGATGTACTTGCCGACTACTTTGATGTGGTCGATATTCAAGAGAGTGTTTCTCAGTTTGATTTTTGGCTTGACGAGCGTAATTTTATGGAAAAGTCAGACCATAAGTTAGGCACCGTAAGCAGTTATGGTTTTACCAGCGAGCGTGTTATTCAGGACTTCCCCCTTCGTGGCAAAGCAGTTTACCTCCATGTTCGCCGTCGCAAATGGCGTGACAGTTCCAACGGAGAGATATTTACTTATTCATATGATGATTTGACGGCTGAGGGCAGTAAACTATCCCCCGAGTTCGTTTCTTTTTTAAAAGAATAGAATTGAGTCCACTGCAGAGAGCATCGCAAGTATCGGTGCTCACTATGGCGTAAATGGCAAGCTGTTATCCACACAGTACAAGGAACATCTCAGTGATTATCGTAGCTGGGATCAGTTAGATCATGCTCAAGACTGGCTATTGTTTGAAGACAACATAGGAGAGAATCTAAGTATTGATGAGACCTGTCTAAGTAGTGGCGAGGTTTATACTTTTCTGACCAACAAGGCGGGAAAGGGCAGAAAAGGGACTTTGGTAGCTGTGGTTAAAGGGACCAAGGCTGAGGACGTCATCCAAATTCTCAAGACGATAAACCTTTCTAAACGGGAGACTGTCAAAGAGATAACACTCGATTTATCATCTTCTATGATGCGTATAGCCCGCTCTGTTTTTCCCAAAGCACTTATTACCAATGACAGATTTCATGTACAGAAACTATATTATGATGCTCTGGATGACATGCGTATCGCTTACCGATGGATGGCAAGAGATAAAGAGAATGAGGAGATAAAAGAAGCTAAAAGTAAGGGAAAGGAATATATACCATTTAGATACAGCAATGGTGACACGCGTAAGCAGTTGCTCGCCAGAGCAAAGTTCATATTGACCAAGCACAAGACCAAGTGGACTGAAACACAGAAAGGTAGGGCACAAATCATCTTTGAACATTATCCGACACTGAAAAAGGCATATGACTTGGCTATGAAACTTACCGATATTTATAACATCAAGAGCATCAAGGATGCTGCAAGGCTGAAGCTGGCAAAATGGTTTAATGAGGTTGAAGAGCTGGGAGTGGACAATTTCTACACAGTGATTGACACGTTTGAAAATCATTATCAAACCATACTCAATTTCTTTGTAAACAGAGCTACGAATGCAAATGCCGAGTCATTCAATGCTAAGGTTAAGGCATTCAGGGCACAGTTCAGAGGAGTCACAGATATTCCTTTCTTTTTATATAGGCTTATGAAATTGTGTGCTTAAGAGGATAGGCTTGCAACTGGGTTTTAGGACTGACCCGATATTTAGTGGGGATAGGCATATTAAAAATATAATTTATAACGCTATATCACATTGATAATCAAAAGAAAAAGAGGAATACCCTTGCGAATATTCCTCTTATAACACTCAGTGATTCCGTTGGGGTTCGAACCCAAGACCCACAGCTTAGAAGGCTGTTGCTCTAATCCAACTGAGCTACGGAACCATCATGCGGGTGCAAAGGTACAGATTTAATTCGATTCTACCAAATTCCATTCCCCCAAATTTCGTGACAATAAACTTATCTGGTAAATTTATTTGTACTTCTGCAAGAAGGTATCAGCTTGTGTATTGCCAAGTTCCTTAGCCTTTTGAATATTCTTAAGACCTTCTTCCTTCTGTTTACTTTCGCATTGTGCAATACCAAGAATAAGATGAGCATCAGGCTGAGAGGCATCAAGTTGAATTGCCTGTTGAGCAGCACTGATAGCAGCATCAACCTTGTTTAAACGTAACAAAAGGCTACCTGCTTCTGTTGGATATAAGGCTTCCTTAGGATCAAGTTGTGAAGCAATGAGAATATCCTGCAAAGCTTGCTGCCACATACGTCCTTCCACCTCGCACTGTTCACGCATATAATAGAAAGCAGCACCAAGACGTCCTTGGTTAAAATATTCATATGTATAATAATCCTGTACAGCCTTTCTATATTCTCCCATCTTCTCTAATTGCTGACCACGTGTATAGAAATATGGTGCAGACGTAGATACATATGGTGTGTCACAAAGTTCGATACTCTTATTAAGTAAGTCGAGAATCTCCTGATCATTAGCTCCCAAATGCTGACGACTCTGTGCCATCTCTAAGTAAAGTTCTGGATTATTAAACTTAGTCTTTGTCAATGTTTCAAACTCCGTATAAGCTTTTGCATAATCGCCTTTCGCATAGATAATCTGTGCCTGAAGATGACGATAAGCATCGTTTGCTTTAGTAGTTTCAGCCTTTTTTATCTCATCCAAAGCCTTATCCAATGTCCATCCCACAGACTTTGTCTTTTCAGCAAACTCTTGAATAAGTGCATTACGATAAATAAGACGAGCAAAGTTATAATGTGCTTCATCCTTTGCAGTCACCTTACTAATAGCCGTTTGCATTGTTTTATCCGCATTAGCAAACTCACCTTTTGCAACTTGTATATTCGCTAAAGCATAATAACCATCATTTGCTTGTGGGAATTTTGAAATAAATTCGTTGACAATAGCTTCATGTATATTAGTAGGTTTCTCTGAAGAGAGCATCAATGCAACAACAGCCTCCTCTACTGTGTTTGGTAAACCTATACGAATATTGCTCTGTCGAAGAGTGATATCATTCTGTGAGAGGCCCTTAACAACAAAGTCCTTGGGGTAGTTTGCATCTGTTGAACTCTGTGATTCACCAGCAGAACTAAACAAACCAATAACCTGTCCTTTAGCATTAAATACCGGAGCACCATTCAACTTGTCAGTAGCTGAAGACTTCAGAATCGTATAATTATACTTATCCATGAACTTTTCAACACTTGACACATCAGCCTTCTCGGCATTACCACTCTTTGGCATTGGTGTAATCCATGCTTCATCACCTACAGAAACTGTTGTTGCCAAGGGAGCAGCAATAGTCTTACCACTCACTTGAAACTTAACTATATCATAAATCTCATTGACACCAAGCAAGCAATCCACCTCGTGTTTCTGTCCTTTAGCATCAATAATAACAGCTTTATCTGCTCCTATAAAGGGCTTCCAAGGGCTTACAGCAACACCATCAGTACTAATACATACACCATTAGATGTTGCTAAAATACTGCCATCTGCCTTAAAGGTTGTCAATGTAAAAGCTGCATCTGCAGCCTTCTTAATCGCACCAGGTTGAGCAGAAATGTTAGTAGAAACACCCAATATAAGGGCAATGGTCAAAATTAAAGTTTTCAGTTTCATGTTCATTATTTCTTTCATTGAATATTTTTAGTAAGGTATTATTATTTCTTCTTACTTAAATCTAATAGTTCACGAGCATTCTGTAAAGCTGCATCAGAAATATCAGCACCCGAAAGCATCTGTGCTATCTCATTCACACGCTGCTCTTGGGTCAACTCACGCATGTGACTGCGTGTCCCTTCTGCAGTTTCCTCCTTCTCTACTTTATAGTGTGAACTACCCAAAGCTGCAATCTGTGGGAGGTGTGTGATAGAGATAACTTGACGATTATTATTACCCATTTCTTGCATGATGAGTGCCATCTTCTGGGCAATTTTACCACTAACACCCGTATCAATCTCATCAAAGATGATTGTTGGTAACTTCACGGCACCACTTACCATAGCCTTTAACGATAACATTACACGAGCAATCTCACCACCAGAAGCTACCTGTGCAACAGGTTTCATAGCCGTACTTGTATTGGCAGAGAAAAGAAATTGAATCTTATCTGCACCGTCCATTGATAAAGGCTTTGGTGACAAATCAACCTTAAACCTAACATTCGGAATACCCAATGGAATAAGTCGGCTACTCATCTGTTCCTCAACAATCTTAGCAGCCTTACGCCTAAGTGCAGTCAACTTCTCTGCTTGCTTTTCACAAGTGGAGAGTTTTGTCTTTACTTCTTGCTCAAGTAATTCCAGTTCTTCATCACTATTATCAATATTCTTTAGCTGTTCAGCAATGTTATCACGAATCTCGATGAGTTCTTTCTCTGTTAAAACGTGATACTTCTGTTCAAGTGTATTCAGTAAGTCAAGTTGTTGGTTTATGCTATCCAGACGAGAAGGGTCAAAGTCAATATTCTCAACTTCACTACCAATCTCACCTGAAATATCTTTCAGTTCTATATGTACTGATGACAAACGTTGTACGAGTTCTTGTGCTTTAGGATATACCTTCTCAATATTTCCAAGACTATCCAGACTCTGGCCCAGCTTTCGAAGAACTCCGTTGTCATCATCACTCAACAGATTATCAGCCTCGTAGAAAGCTGTTTTGATATCTTCTGAATGAGAGAGCGTTTCACTTTCTTGCTCAAGTTCTTCTTGTCTGCCCTCAATTAGACCAGCATTGTCCAACTCATTGAACTGAAAACGCATGAATTCTTCATTTTCCTGTGCTTTGGAAATCTGCTCTTTCATATCTGAAAGACGTCTTTCAGTTTCTTTATAGTCTTGATATGCCGAACGATAATTAGCCAGTTCCTTACTATCTTGAGCGATAATATCCACAACATTCAACTGGAAGTCATCCTTCTGTAACAACAGATTCTGATGCTGTGAATGAATATCTATAAGTTGTTCACCCAATGCACGCATCATTTGTAACGATACAGGTGTATCATTAATGAAGGCACGTGACTTTCCTGTAGCCGTTAGTTCACGACGAACAATTGTATCTTCAGGTTCAAAATCAATATCTTGTTCCTCAAAGAAGGACTCAAACCCATAGTTAGAAAGGTCAAAATGTGCCTCAATTGTACATTTCTTTTCTCCTTTCTTTATCTGTTTGCTATCAGCCCTATTGCCTAACAGCAAACCAATTGCACCCAAGATAATACTCTTTCCCGCTCCTGTTTCACCAGTAATAACCGAGAAACCCGAGTGAAAAGTAATATCTAATTGATCAATCAACGTGTAGTTTTTAATATATAGATGTTTCAGCATATATTTGTCAATTATAATAATTGAAGTTAAGGCAGAGGATAACTGTGTCCTACAAAAAAATTACTATTGTTTTATTTTATCCCATGTAATATTCTGACTGGCATTGATACCAAAGAGAATATCGTAGACCAATTCTTTTTCTTTTTGTGTTCCTTTGCCTTTATATATATTAGCCAACTCGTCCTTCTTGTAGTCTGTCCATATTTGTGGTAACATACTTATTGGACGATTCTCATGTGCTTTCTTTAATCCATTCTCCAAAGCTGACGTGATATTTGTACGACCACGTTCTGCATTATTAGCCATTTCATCCAAACCTGTTCGGTAATAATCGTACTGCAATTGGCGGAAAGGCTTCATAGCACCATCAAGATAATCGTTGATAATAGCAAAGCGGTTGCGTGAATTATCAAAAGCTTTCCAACCCGTAAAGTTAAGATTCTGTGCATTATTCGTCAAAACCATGCAGCGTTGTAGGATATCATCACCACCCATAGGAGAAAAAGAGTCTAAATCTAACCCTATGATAAGATAAGCATAATAAGCTATCAGAGCCGTCAGTTGATTATCTATATTCTCCTCATTAAACTCAATCTGATCGAATTGAGCAAAGGTGAAATTAAAGTCACCATCTTGATTATTATAGAGTGTAGAACTATAAGCTGCATTATAAACAGGTCGGTTTGCTTGAATCAAAGCAGAACAAGTAAAGAGGTTGCTACTTGGGTCATATTTGCTAACTGTAATATTAAAGTTACAGTTTATACGTTCATTTCTTTGAAACTGATAATGAGTCCATTGCCGTGTATTAATAAACTGTTCTAAAGTCTGTTGTAGATTCTCAAAGACAGAAGCATCTGTACCCTGAATCTGATTATGATTCACGGTTACCTTTGCATTTAGCTCTTGCGCAGATAATTCTCCATTAGAGAATAGAAACAAGCTCATTAATAATATCACGAGCCACTTCTGTCTTTGGTTTCTTAGCATAACTCTTCTTACCTTCTTTGTTGATAATCGTTATTTGGTTATCATCTGCTTGGAAAGTTGTACCTGGAATTCTTGTTGAGTTCAAAACTATGAAGTCAGCATTCTTCTTTTCCAACTTTCTTTGGGCATTGCTTTCTTCTTCATTTGTTTCTAATGCAAAAGCAACAATGCGTTGTCCTTCTCCTTTCATAGTGCCAATAGTTGCGGCAATATCCTGAGTTGGCTTCAGTTTTAAGAGTAAATCGTCACCCACTCGCTTAATCTTTTGTTCTGCAATCTCTTCTGGACGGAAGTCAGCAACAGCTGCACAAAGTATTGCTGCATCACAATGAGGGAACTCCCCTACTGCTGCTTCATACATTTCCTTACAGCTTTCAACATCAACTCTCTGAATACTTTCAGAACAAGTAAGGCTCACAGGACCAGCAACAAGCACAATCTTTGCACCACGTCGACTGCACTCTTCTGCCAAAGCAAAACCCATTTTACCTGATGAATAGTTACCAATAAAACGTACAGGGTCAATCTTTTCGTATGTAGGACCAGCTGTTATAAGAATCTTTTTACCTTTTAAATCTTCTATATAAGATTGCGACTCCGATGAAGTAGAGAAGAAATCCGCCAAAGCCTTAACAATATTCTCTGGTTCTTCCATCCTTCCCTTACCCTCAAGACCACTGGCAAGAAAACCGCTACCTGGCTCAATAATATGATTTCCAAAGCTACGCAGTGTTCTTATATTCTTCTGCGTTGATGGATGCTTATACATATCTAAGTCCATTGCAGGTGCAATGAAGACTGGTGCTTTCATTGAGAGATAAGTCGTAAGAAGCATATTGTCAGCTACTCCATTTGCCATCTTACCCAGCGTTGCAGCTGTACAAGGAGCAATAACCATTGCATCCGCCCATAGTCCGAGGTCTACATGAGAGTTCCACGTACCATCCTTTTGTGAAAAAAACTCACTTACAACAGGTTTATGTGTTAATGCAGACAATGTGATAGGAGTAATAAACTCCTTACCAGCAGGCGTAATAACTACCTGCACTTCTGCTCCACTCTTTATCAGCTCACGGATAATAAGGCAACTCTTATACGCTGCAATAGAGCCTGTTATGCCTAAAACTATTTTCTTTCCTTTCAGCATTATCTTACTTATTATTAAACTCTCTCAGGCGAATACGTGTCAAAACCTGCTTTGTATTATAAGTAAAATCACTTGCAAGCATCCAACTGTAATAGCCAGGATCTTTACGCAGAACCTCTGCAACATCCCAACCTTTATATTTACCAAAGTTGAATACTTCATGACGACGTGGCTTTCCTGTAGCATCCAACAACTGGTTACCATCCTTATCAGTCATGTCACACCATACTATACGACCAGCAAAATCTACAAAGTCATTCATACGAGAGAACTCTGCAAGTTCATCTATGTCGTTATTCAATACACGATCCGCTTCTTCCTGATTGCCGGGAGCATACATATCAAGTTCACCCTGCAGCACACGCCATGTAGCTTCAGTATCCTGATCCGCCTTATGTGCTTCAAAGTCGTCCTCCATCTTCCTACCACAGTAGAACTTATAGGCAGCGGCAAGATTGCGGCGCTCCATCTTATGATAGATATTCTGTGCATCAATCAGACGGCACTTTGAGAAATCAAAGTCAACACCTGCACGCAGAAACTCCTCTGCCAACATTGGCACATCAAAACGATTAGAATTATATCCAGCAAAGTCACAACCAGCAAACTTATCTGATAACTCCTTAGCCTTCTGTTTGAAGGTTGGCGCATCAGCCACATCAGCATCAGAAATACCCGTCAATAGCGTGACCTCTGCAGGTATTGGCTTCTCAGGATTGATAAATATATTTTCTCTTTCTTCCTTTCCATCAGGATGAACCTTGATAAAAGAAATCTGGATAATACGGTCGTTTACAAGGTCAAGCCCTGTCGTTTCCAAGTCGAAAACTATCAAAGGCTTTGTCAAATTCAGTTTCATACGTCTGTGTATAATCCTATATATAATCATAAAGGAGAATGGCTATATAGAAGATACACAGCCATCCTCCCGATAAAATCTATCTCACTTGTTTCTTAATCGTTCAACAGCATCGGCATAATCAGCATGAGAATATCCTCATTCTCAGGCTGACTTCCTGGTACGATTACACCAGCACGTGATGGATCAGCCAACTGAATGACAACATCATCACTCTCAAGGTTATTCAATATGTCAAGCATGCTTGAGCCTTTGAAACCAATGCTCATAGGATTGCCACCATACTCACAGGTAACACTCTCCTTAGCACTTGTTGCAAAATCAATATCTTCAGCATTCAACTCTAACAAACCTGCTGATACATGGAAACGAATCAACTGTGAAGAGTCACTTGCAAAAGGTAACACACGACGCAAAGCACCAATCAATGACTTACGATCAATCGTAACTTGATTAGGATTATCCTGTGGGATTACACTGTTATAATTAGGATATTTACCTTCAATCAAACGACATGCGAGGTTGCCTTCTGCAAAAGAAATCTCTGCAGAACGCTCATCGAAACGAATGATCACATCGCCACCATCCTTTGAAAGAACATTCTTCAACAATGAAGCTGGCTTCTTAGGAAGAACAAATGATGCTGGAGAATCACTCTTAATAGAGAAAATCTTATTTCTTACAAGCTTATGACCATCACTGGCAACTACTGCCAAACCATCTTCCTTCAAATCGAAGTAAACACCATTCATCACTGGGCGAAGCTCATCCTGTGCTGTTGCAAAGAGTGAACGTGTCAGACTATCTGATAACTTCTCAGCTTGAAGCGTAATTGTTGTAGCATTATCTGATACAGACTGCGCCTTTGGATACTCATCTGCACCAAGAATTGGGAAGTTATAAGAACCATTCTGATAGGTAACATAAATCTTCATTTCATCCAAATTAACATCCAATGTCAATGGCTGCTCTGGGAGTTCTTTCACAGCATCAAGAATCGTATGATTGTTCACTGCAAAATTGCCCTCGCCTTCACAACTCTCAAGATTCAATGTTCCGCGCATGACATTCTCACTATCTGAAGCAGTAATAGTAAGCTGACCATCACGAACTTCAAACAAGAAGCAATCCAAGATAGGAAGAGAATTCTTACTATTAATTACTCGAGAGAGAGTCAACAACCGGCTGCTCAATGCAGTGCTTGAAAGGTTAAATCTCATTAGTATCTATTTTAGTTAATATTCTGTTACACTTATTAGATATCCAGACGGCTGAAACGTGTTCACTACCATCTTTCAACTTCATCGTACAAAAATACAAAAAAGGGACGTGAAAAACAAAAATTAAGTATAAAAGTTTCGCTTTTTAGAACTATTTTAGTAATTTCGCAAACAGAATAAAGTATTAAAACAACCAAAACAAGTAAGATAAATGGATTTACAAGGAAAAGTAATTGCTGTTCTTCCTGCACGTGAGGGAACTTCAGCTCGAGGACCATGGAAGTCACAAGAGTATGTGATTGAGACGCACGACCAGTATCCAAAGAAGATGGTTTTCAATGTCTTTGGTGCTGATAGAATTGAGCAGTTCGCTATCAAGGCTGGTGAAGAGCTCAACGTAAGTTTTGACATTGATGCACACGAGTACAACGGCCGTTGGTTTAATAATATTCGTGCATGGAACGTTCAGCGTGTAGACGCTACAGCTGCTATGGCTGGTGCGCCTGTTGCTGCAGCACCTGTCACTCCACAGCCAGCTCCTGCTGCGCCACAGGCTACCCCATTCCCTCCTGCACAACCTGAGGAGAATTCTACAGATGACTTACCATTCTAATAGAATTACACTATTTTCCGATATAGATAAAGACAGACTCTATGATTTTGTAGAGTCTGTCTTTTTGAATAAACCCAATCAGTCATGATAGGTTAACGTATTTTGTTTATTATCGAGCTGATTGTCTGTCTTTACAACGTAGGTGTCTTCTTTGTAAACATAAAACCACAACTACATTTTAAGAGAGGACTGTTTGCCTTCAAAAAGGTGCTTAGTTAGCTTGCAAAAAATGCCCTTTTGAACGCTTATTAACGCCCTTTTAGACACCAATAAAGCATCTTTTACGAAACCGCCTTTATAATCCTATGATAGTCTGATAGTTATCATACTGATAAATGATAAGATTATATTTACTTTTTTTGATGCTTATAAGACTATACTTAGGGAATTTCAGTTAATTCCCTCTTAGAGCTCTCCAAGGCAGCCAAAAACTGCATTCTTTTCCTTGGAGAAGGTCCCAGAAAAAGAATATGCTGTGTTATTTGTTCAAAAATCTCAAATAATGAGTCATATGAGCACACCTGCCCTTTCCATACTATCTATGGACTTGTAAAATTATCCTTAAGTTTTATTAGGCAGCCTTCTTCACCCTCCGAGCCATCTCCCTTGCGGCAAGAATGGCAGCATTTGCTGTATGGATTCCGAAGAAGAGTAGTAGCCTCTCGCTAAACATATTGCGTGCCTTGATGCGTCCAAGGCTATAGTGTTGCTTTTGATTTCCAAAGCTACCCTCCATTACCGTAGCTCTGAGGTTTCCAATAATCTTTCTCGCTGTCTTGAGACATTCAGCTTCTTCTTTGGGTCTTGGACCTTTTCTAGTGAAACAGGTCGTTATGCCTTTTTCTGTACACATAGTGCGGTTGGCATTGTTGGCGTATATGGAATCGGCACCGACACGCTTGACTTTGATTCCCGTCAAAGATTCTTGATATTCTATACATTGCTTAAGACGGATACCCTCGTTGAATGCCTCAAAGCTGTGGTGCTCTATGAATGATATGCCGTCTATCTGTATGTTGTTGACCTTTGCCCCAAACTCTACACGCTTGTTTTCCTTGCCTCTGACAATAGGACGGAGGTAGGGGCGGTCGATGCTGACGATACGGTGCTTGACTTCCTTGCCGGAGAATAGTTCTGACTGTTGGAGGCATACCTCACGCACAGCGGACAGCCGCTTTTCTTGTTCTGCCGACAGACAGATGCAAGGACTGTACTGTTTACGCAGACGATTCCATTGGGACAGGAGTTTGGACAGGAGCCTCAGGAGTCTTCTCCTGAGCTTGCGCGTGGACGAGGCTGTGTGCTTGCGCTGCTTAGCGTATGCAAGCCTGGCCTTGTCAATATTATTATACTTGCTTCTCGGAATACGCTCTGAGAGGTGTTTACACTCGGAGACCAGCAGAGTGTGAAGCCAATAACAACACTCCCAGAGCAGCTTGATATCCGTAGGAAAACGCAGGTAGCTCTCGTAACAGGTTGCATCCGTCAAGCACAGGTCTTTGTCTTTAAGGTTGTCTTTCCATTTGGCATACAATATGCCCTGAAAGCTGTCTATGTCAAGAAACTGACCAAGACGATTGCGTATGGCACTTACAATCTTTCCATCCTTGATGGGACAGGAGGGGTCTATCAGAACACCACAGAACATCTGCATGTGGATGCTTCCGTTAAGCATTTCTATCAGACCATCGTCAGACAGACCTGTGTATGACTTAAGGAACATTAGGGCTATTTCTCCTTCACCCGAGAAAAGAGGCTTTTTGCCTCGCTTGCTCTTATGGCTAAGGTTCGTATACTCTGCTGCCAACTCCTTTAGTGGGAGCTGGGAATGAATGCGTCCAAGTTCGCTTTGTGCAAAGCTTTCACGATAGCTCTGTAAAAAATCGAACTCTGTAAAGGGCAAAGTTGGTGTTATATCAGAAATTTTTTGTATCTTCACGACGATTTATTTTAAGTTTTCCCCCGATTCTGCCCGTGATGGGTCGTTCGGGGGATTTTATGTAAAGGTACAAATAATATATTATGCTGACAAACAATTAGTTAGAAAAATTCTGAATATCCCTAATTATGTAAACATTTTTGCGAGCAATTGATAACCTTTTGCAGGCTAATTTATACTCAGCACCATGGGTGCTTACCATCAGCACAACACGTGCTGAGCATTAGCACAATATGTGCTAAATAGTGATACATCAAGAAAAGAAGAGAGAAAAAGGGCATTATAATCATCGTATAATAAGAGATTAATGACCAACTGAAATAAAAAGCGGTATTATATCTCACCCCATTAAAACCTATAATCAGCAAAAATCGCCCAAGGATTTATTGAAACCCTTGGGCGATTTATATATTTATTTAATAAGTATGTAGCCTATTAAACTGCTGCTGCAATCCACTCATATACAAAGCTGCAAACACCGAAGAGGAGGATACCTGCCATGCAGATAGCCAAAGCAAACTTAGTGTTACAGTCACTCTTGAAGGTTGGCAATGGATTGTCTGTGCGAACAATATACATAGCCTTTACAATCTTAAGATAGTAGTAGAGTGAGATAACAGTGTTGAGTAATGCGATGAATACAACTCCGTAAGCCCATGCTCCCATTGTGGTGTTGATGTCAGCACCATTAACGCCTGACATGAAGATGAAGAACTTTGAGAACATACCTGCAAACGGAGGAATACCACCGAGTGAGAACATTGCTAAGGTCATCAGGAAGCTCAGACGTGGGTTGGTCTGATAGAAACCGTTGTAATCATCAATATTCGTCTTACCACCATTATTCTGTTCTACAACAGAGATAATAGTGAAGACTGCCATGTTAGCAACAACATAAATCAAAACGTAGTAACTAAGTGCAGCAACTGAATCTGCCCAATTATTACCAATAGCTGCCAACATAATATAACCTGCCTGAGAGATTGAACTGAAAGCCATGAAACGCTTCAACTCATTCTGACGTACAGCAAAGAGGTTGGCAATAGTAATTGAAAGAACAACTATAATCATCAGCAATACGTGCCAGTATTCCATCATGTCACCGAAGACATGGAAGAGAATGCTCAACAATGTGAAGGCTGCAGCACCCTTTGAGATTACGCTTAAATAACCAGTAACAGTTGTTGGTGCACCTTGATAGGTATCAGCTGTCCAAAAGTGGAATGGAACAAGAGAAATCTTGAAGCCAAGACCACTGAAGAAGAACACAAGACCCATGATTACCAATGGGGTTGCCTGCATCTTTGTAGCGATATCAGCGAAGTAAAGAGTACCAAACTGACCATAGAGGAAGCTGATACCATAGAGCATTACACCGCTTGAGAAGGTTGCTGTCAATATGAACTTAGCTGCACCTTCTGCAGAGTTCTTACGATACATATCGAAGGCAACAGTACATGCCAAAGGTACAGATGCCATTTCAAGACCGAGGAAGAACATCAGGAAGTTGCCTGAGCTCATCATGGTAAACATACCGAGCAATGTTGAAACGATAAGCATATAGAACTCTGCTTCTTTACCGCTCTTTGCAGCCCAAACACGGCTCTGAACGACAACAATAAAGATACCCATAGAGAGGATAGCCTTCATCACATCAACAGCAGGTGTTGTTTCATACATACCACCGAACAGACTCTGTGTGCCCATAGGATAAAGACACACGAAGGTGTTCAAAAGCAAGAGTACAGAAGCCAGCGGATTGAACCACTTGCGTTCTTCAGTCTTTGCCGTTGCAAAGTCAGCAACGAACAAAACAATCAGGATAGCAATGAGACTTGCCTCCGGAATCATCTTAAAGAAATCACTATACATTTCGCCAGTTTATTAAAGATTACCCAAATTTGGTATATATGTGAAGATGTGATCAAAGATAGGATGAACTGCGTCCATAATCATATTCTCAAAGAAGAGTGGGCAGAGACCTAAACCTGCAACGCAGAAGATTAGACAGCCGATAGCGAATCGCTCGTCCCATGTAGCATCATGTAACTCATAGAACTTCTTATTTGGAATTTTCTGGAAGAGAATCTTTCCTACCACACGTAAGATGTAAACAGCAGTGATTACAATTGCTGTACAAGCAATGATTGTTGCTACACGATGGAATGTACCTGCATTCTCAAATGAACCTATGAAGATTGTCATCTCAGCAACGAAGCCTGAGAAACCTGGCAAACCAAGGTTAGCAAGACCTGCTACTACATAAGATACAGCCAAGAATGGGATAACCTTCATAAGACCACCAAGGTAACGAACATCACGTGTTCCTGCACGGTGATAAATCATACCGATACATGCAAAGAACAAGGCTGTCATCAAACCGTGTGAAAGCATTTGGAGAATAGCACCTGTGATAGCAGTCTGTGTGGTCATAACCAAAGCAAAGAGTACCATACCACAGTGTGAAACTGAAGAATAAGCATTGATATACTTCAAGTCAGTCTGTACACAAGCTGAAAGTGCACCATATACTACAGAGATTGTTGTCAACACAAGGAATACTGGTGCCCACATCTCCAATGCATCAGGCATAAGGAACATTGCAATACGCAAACAACCGTAGCCACCAAGTTTCATCAATACACCAGCGTGGAGCATTGATACTGCTGTAGGCGCTGAAGCGTGACCGTCAGGAGACCATGTGTGGAATGGGAACAAAGCACCGAGTACACCAAAACCAATAAACACCAATGGGAAGAAGATATTCTGAATGTTCTTAGGCATAGCATGCATACGTGCTAACTCCATTACATCCATTGTGGTAGCACCACTAAAGTAGTAGATACCAAGGATGCCGAGTACCAAGAGAGCAGAACCACCCATCAACATCAAGGTAAGCTTCATTGCTGAATACTCCTTAGGACCAGTACCCCATACACCGATGAGGAGGTACATTGGAATCAGCGCAACCTCATAGAACATGAACATGGTGAACATATCCGTAGAGATAAAGAAGCCAAATACACCTGAAGACAAGAGTACAAACCAAAGGAAGTATTCTTTCTTCATTGGTTCAAGCTGCCAGCTGGCAAAAGTACCTGTGAAAACAATGATTGCAGAAAGCAAAATCATTACAACAGAGATACCATCTACACCTACCGAGAAGGCAATATTTAGAGGCTTGAACCACATTACGGAGTTTGTCAACAGCATCGCATCATGATTACCTGCGTTGCGCTGCTGAACGAAATAAACAGTCAGCCAAATTGCACCTATCAAAAGTGCCGTAGAGCCGGCTACCATCACACCGCGTACCTGATTATCATTCTTCGCTACCCAAAGAGCGAAAAGCATCAGGACGGGGATAATTACAAATACAGTTAATATCCAACTCATTTCTTTAAATCAAGCAAAGTAATACTAATGTTAATGCTATAGTACCAGTGATGAACCATACGGCATACTGACGAACATCGCCACTCTGCCATGAACGGATAGACTCACCAGCCTCCTGTGTACCCCAAGCCATGAAATTAAACGTACCATCAATAACGTGGCGGTCGAACCATGCGATTGGAATAGAGAAGCAACGGAATACGATCTTGTGTGTAAAGAACTGCCATGCGTTATCAATATAGAATCTGTTGAGGGCAGCCTTGTGCAAACGTGGGAAGGTACGCTGCAAAGCATCAGCAACAGGCTGCTTCTTGCCCATGTACATCCAAGTTGCAAGTGCGATACCGATAACTGCTGCAATGATACTGGTTGTAGCGATGCTCCAGTCGAGATGGATATCATAGCTGAGACCATTAGCACTTACAAAGTGACCAAATGGAATCCAACCTGCAGTGATAGAGATAATTGCGAGGAATACCAATGGACCCCACATTACGAAAGGTACTTCTTGTGGACGACGACGATTCTCTGGGTCCTGCTCGTAGTAAGACTCACCCCAAAAGATTACGTAGTAGAGACGGAACATATAGAATGCTGTCATACCAGCTACGAGTGTCATAATCCACTTTAAAGCCTGTCCTTCCACACCAGGAAGTGCATTACATGCTGAGATAATCTCATCCTTAGAGAAGAAACCTGCAAATGGAGGAATACCTGCAATTGCCAAGCAACCAATCAAGAAACAGATATTCGTAATTGGCATGTATTTGTGCAAACCACCCATATACTCCTTGAAGTTGCTACCAATAATAACAATAATAGCACCAGAGCAAAGGAAGAGCAGAGCCTTGAACATTGCATGAGTGAAGAGGTGGAACATTGCTGCCATATAGCCGAGACCACCATGATGGAGATACTCTGCACTATAGAATGAGCCGTGCTCCTTCTCATAGAAGCAAACACCAAGTGCAACGAGCATGTAAGCAATCTGTGAGATAGTAGAGAATGCTAAACCACGCTTAATATCACGCTGAGCACAAGCTACTGCTGCTGCATAGAAAGCAGTAAATGCTGCTATCCAAGCAATCCAATGGAGTTGCTCCTGTGCTCCAAACTGTACATAGATTGGTAACAATGATGCAACCTGGAAAACACCAGCAACAACCATCGTAGCAGCGTGAATCAAAGCAGATACAGGTGTTGGTCCCTCCATAGCATCTGGCAACCAGATATGCAATGGGAACATTGCAGACTTACCTGCACCACCAATGAACATCAAGAAGAGAGCTGTTGGAAGTACCCAAGCTAACTTTGGATTAGTAGCCAAGCCATTCAGTGTCTCAACAAGACCTGGGTTTACACTAAGATCATAATTAAATGTTCCAACATAGAAGCTGAAGAACAAGATACCAATCAAGAAGAACAAGTCAGCAAAACGTGTGACAATAAATGCCTTCTTGCTGGCATGAACTGCAGTGTGCTTTGGATAATAGAATCCAATCAACAGATATGAACATACACCTACCAACTCCCAGAAGAGATACATCTGGAAAATATTAGTTGCCACTACAAGGCCAAGCATTGACATCGTAAAGAGTGACAGGTAGGCATAGAAACGCTGGAAGCCGTGCTCATACTCCTCAAACTTATAATTCTCATCACGTTCAGCCATATAACCGAATGAATAGATGTGAACCATCAAGCTGACAGTAGTAATGACGATTAACATCATCACACTGATTGGAGAAAGGCGGAAACCAATGTTAAAAGTCAAAAGTTCAGTAAACTTCAACCATGTAATGTTGAAGACTGTAACAGTTGGGTATGTACCATTTGCCAAACGACCATCAGTTACATTGAAGGTCTCGCCCATAGCTGTATACTCACCAGTATAGAAGAAATAATGGTAAGCAGTGTAGAGGCTAAGCACAAATAGTGTTCCCAACATACAGGTGCCGATAATACCAGCGACCTTGCGAGGCATCTTCATACCGAACAAGCCAAGCACAACAGCGCTTAGGAACGGGAGAAGAAGTATCAAAAATGCGTAATCAAACATATTTGTTTCTCTTTATAATTTCATATTTTCAATACTGTTCACCTGATCGCTGTGGAAATGACGGTAAACATTGATGATAATAGCAAGTGCAACAGCTGATTCAGCAGCACTTACACCGATAGAGAAGAGCGTAAAGAACATACCCTCATATCCATCAGGGAAAAGTAGACGGTTGAATGCAGCAAAGTTGATATCTACGCTATTGAGAACTAACTCTACGGAGATAAGCATTGCAACAAGGTTGCGACGGGTTACGAAACCAAATACTCCGATAAAGAACAATAGTCCACTAAGGACAAAGAAATATCCTACTGGTATCATTTGCTTTCCTCCTTCTTTTTGTTATTCAATATAACTAAGCCACCAATGATACAAGCCAAAAGGAATACAGAGATGAACTCAAATGGGAGAACATAACCATACTTATCAGCTGTCATCAAATTACGACCGATGGTTTCCATTGTAACCTCATTTGATAAAGAATCACCGTTCACTACAGTGTGACGCAGAACTTGATTCTTTAACAGAACAAGGATTACTGTACCAAAACCAACTAAAGCAATGAAGGCTGCAAGGAAAGTACGCTTTCCTAACCAACGCTCAGAAAGACCCTGCAATGTACGCTTACTTACTAACTGAATAGCGAAAATGTACATCATTGTGATACCACCAGCATAAATACTGATTTGGGCAGTACCAAGGAATGTGTAATCGAGCAGGAAGTAGAGACCTGCAACGCCAAAGAGCACAAACAGCAATGCTGTCGCAGCTCGCATGATACGCTTCGTCGACACGCAGAATACGGCTGAAGCCAGTATAATAACGGCGAGAACCGCAAACATAATTAATCTTGCCATATCTCTAAACCTTTATTTCTTTTTAGTATTGAATGTTCCTACCTTCCAGTCTGCACCACCGTCGATAAGACCTGGCAGTGAACCTCCTTCATATACCTCCTTATCAAGGTGAAGGATTAACTTAGAACGGTCGAAGACAGCATTCTCAAAATCATTCGTAAACTCAATTGCATCGAAGTTGCAGGCATTAACACACAACTCACAGAACATGCAATCGCCTAAGTCATACTCATAATCAACGAGCTGTTTCTTCTTCTTACCTGTCTCTTCGTTGGTAACCATCTCAGAAAGAATCTTGATAGTACCATTTGGACAAGCCTTCTCACACATTGTACAAGCAGTACACTTGTGATTCTTTTCTTCGTCACGCTTGAAGACCAAACGGCCACGGTGACGCTTGGCTACGTGAAGGGTTGTCTTGCGATTCTCAGGATATTGCTCGGTAGACTTTGGTGTGAAGTATTCCTTCATGGTCACCTTCATACCCGTAGCAAGTGTCTTGAGTGCGCTCCCGACCTCACCCAAATATGATTGTTTTTTATCTTCCATTCTCTTTAACCATTAATAGTGAATCGTCCAACCGAATGCAACACACACTGTCATCAACACAAGGATAACCAATGATAGTGGCATGAGATACTTCCACTCTAATTTCAGAATCTGATCGATACGGAGACGTGGGAATGTCCACTTAATCCACATCAGCAAGAATACTACTGCGAATGTCTTACCAAGGAACCAAACAAGACCTGGAATATAATTCATAATAGCATCAAAGCCATCTAACCCAATGTTCAAAGGAGCCCAGCCACCTAAGAATACAGTAGTTGCAAGACCTGCTACAACAAAAAGATTAAGATATTCTGCCAAGTAGTAAAACCCAAATCCCATACCACTATACTCTGTATGATAACCTGCAGTCAACTCACTCTCAGCTTCTGCCAAGTCGAACGGACCACGGTTAGCCTCTGCATTACCAGCAACACAGAATACGAGGAAAGCCAAAGTAGCAGGAACATGTCCCTGTACGATCAACCACTGCCAAGGACCAGTCTGAGCTTCAACGATACCTGAAACCTGCATTGTACCAGTCAAGATAACTGCTGAAATCAAACAAATACCTAAAGACAACTCATATGAAATCATCTGTACGGCTCCACGCATAGCTGAAAGGACAGAATACTTGTTGTTACTACCCCATCCCGCAATAAACACACCAATAACACCAATAGAGCTAATGGCTGTTACAAGGAAAATACCTACATTGAAATCAAGGATATGAGCTCCCTTATTCCAAGGAAGGAAAGAGAATGTACCGACAGATGCTATGATCACCAAGAAAGGAGCCAAGTAATAAAGCAGTTTATCTGCCTTATCAACAGCAAAGATTTCCTTAATCAACATCTTCAATACGTCAGCAAAGACCTGTAAGGTACCCCACCATCCTACTCTGACAGGACCAATACGGCACTGGAAGTAGGCGCAGACCTTACGCTCCATAAAGATAAGCACAATTGCAAGCAAAGCATAAGCAAGAAGTATTGCCAGTCCCACCGCAACGCACTCAATCAGAACGGTCCAGAAATTACTCAAGCCACAAGTGACGCGAAGCAATTCATCGAACCATGTTGTTACTATTCTAAAATCGAACATAGTATGATTTTAATTCTTAATTGATTACTTTAAAGATAACCTCGTTAGCGGTCAATATCTGGAATAACGAAGTCGAGCGCAGCACCAGTAGTCACCAAGTCGGCAATCTTCTGACCACGCAACATCTTATCCATAGCACCAACAAGTGTCAGACCCATAGGACGGAACTTCAAACGATATGCAGTCTTGTCACCACGTGAATCCAGATAAGCACCAAACTCACCACTTGCACCCTCAACAGCGAAGTACCACTGTCCTTCAGGAACTTTGATGATTGGCTTCTGCTTAATATAGAACTCACCCTCAGGAATGTTGTCAATCAACTGCTCAATAATATTGAGACTCTGATAGATCTCCTGAATATGACAATAGTAACGATCCATAGAATCGCCATGAGTCAAAGTAATCTGCTCAAAGTTTACCTTTTCATACATAGCATATGGATGGTTCTTACGAACATCATTCTTCCAGCCACTTGCTCTACCAGCAGGACCAGTCACACCATAGCTGATACAATCCTGTTCATCCATAACACCAACATTACGGAAACGCTCATGGGTAATGACATTATCACCAAAGACATCAAGATACTCTTGAACCATTGGACGTAGATACTTGCAGAGTTCCTTAACATTTGAAACAAAGTTTGGATCAATATCAGCCTGCAAACCACCTATTCTATAGTAGTTCTGAATCAAACGACCACCTGTTGTCTCCTCCATCACATTCAAGACATGCTCACGATCACGCATACCATATAGGAAAGCTGTGAGGGCACCCAAATCCTGAGCACAACAAGATGTATAAAGGAGGTGATTATCAATACGCTGCAACTCATCCATAATTGTACGGATGTAGAGGATGCGCTCTGACAATTCAATACCCATACCTTCTTCGATAACACCAACAAGAGCATGACGATGCATCATTGCTGACAGATAGTTCATACGGTCAGTCAATGCCAAGGTCTGAGGATATGTGAACTGTTCACAAAGTTTCTCGATACCACGATGAATATAACCCAAGTGTGGATAAATCTTGGTTACAGTCTCACCATCCAACACCGTCTGTAGACGAAGCACACCGTGTGTAGAAGGGTGCTGAGGACCAATATTTACAACGAAGTTATCATCAGTAAACAGCGGACGCTGTGTACCAACGAGTTCACCATTGTTATTAAGATTCCACTCTGTAGTTGTATCAAGTTCTACATCATCCTCCGTAGTATACATGTTCTTAGCAGGATCCATGTCATAATCCTTACGGAGTGGATAACCCTTAAAGTCGTTTCTCAAGTAGAGACGACGCATGTCTGGGTGACCAAGGAACTTAACACCATAGAAGTCATAGACCTCGCGCTCTAACAAGTCAGCATCAGCCCAAATATTGTAGACAGAAGGAATAACATGCTCCTCTCCTACCTTCTTTGCAAGCTGCTTTACAGAACAACGCTCGTGTGTATTTGTATTCTCAAGAATATAGATACATCCAAGACCTTCCTCTGCGCCAAAGTCTTCGCCGACAACAGTTACAAGGTAATCGAAATGCTTCTCATTCTTCAGCTTTGCCATTTCTGAAGCAAAGCTATCAAAACCGAATTCTTTATTTTCTAATTTCATTCTCGCGTACCTTATATATTAATTGTTAGTAGCTGTCTCATCTGTAGCCTTGCTTGCAGCATCAATCTGATCGATTTCCTTACCCAGCTTCTCAACATCTTCTTGTGTCACTGGCTGGTTAACGACAATCGTATCTTTCTTTGGAGCAACAGGCTCAGAAGAAGTAGTAGCAGCTTCTGCAGGTTTAGCAGAAACATCAGCTGGTTTCACAGCGGCAGCTGTAGGCTTCACAACAGGACGTGCAGGCTTTGGAGCAGGATTTTTAGCTTCATTCCAAGCTGCTTCACGCTTCTCCTTAATCTCTTCAGGGTTGATACCTAACTTCTCACTAAAGATAAGTTCGGCATTACTCTTGCCCAACTCACACTCCTCAGCAGACTGCTTGTGGTTTACGCCACCAAAGAATTTCTCAATCTTCACCTTACGTTGAAGCTGCATCATACCATAGATAATAGCCTCTGGACGTGGAGGGCAACCTGGAATATAAACATCCACAGGGATAATCTCATCGATACCACGCATCACATGATAACTATCCTTGAATGGACCACCAGAGATAGCACAACCACCAACAGCAATTACATACTTAGGCTCAGCCATCTGGTCATACAAACGCTTTAAAGCTGGAGCCATCTTGTTGGTGATAGTACCAGCACACATAATCAAGTCAGCCTGACGTGGAGAATTACGTGTCACCTCAAAACCGAAACGTGAGAAGTCATAACGCGCACATCCAACAGACATAAACTCAATACCACAACATGATGTTGCAAAGGTAAGTGACCAAAGAGAGTTACTACGACCCCAATTGATAAGTTGATCCAAGTTACCGAGAACGAGGTTAGTTCCACCATCGTTCAATTCGCTTGCCATTTTGCTAAGCGTGTCATTGTCTTTCCATTCATCGTATGGAAGAGACTTGATTTTTGGCTTTCTTATTTCCATTCAAGTGCTCCTTTCCGCCAAGCATACGCAAGACCAAATACTAATACCAACATAAAGAAACCAATCGTAGCAAGTGCGAGAGGTCCAAATGTTTTTACAACAACAGCCCAAGGATAAAGGAATACGGTTTCCACGTCAAACATCAAGAAAAGAATGGCAAAGAGGTAGTAACCGATATGCACTGGCAACCAAGAGGTTCCGTAAGTCGGAATACCACACTCATAAGGCTCACCCTTCGCCGGATTATATGAACGCGGACCAATCCATTTAGCAATAGCATAAGCTGCTACCACCAAGAATGCGGCCGTTATCAAAACGGTAACAAAAAGTGTGAAATACATAAACTTTATATAGCTATAATTTAATTGTTCAATCTTGCTCTAAGAAAACATGTTTCAAAACGTGTGCAAAGATACAAAAATATTTGAGAACGTGTGCAAATTAAGCAGAAAAACATACCACTTTTTGCAAACTCCACTTTACAAACGATGTATTGGCAGATTTACAAGACGATAATATGAAGTCTATCAAATACGACATGTTTACTTCCTACGACAATTAGGTTACTAATGAAGTTGTCCATGAAAATATCTTATCGACAGCTTACATGAAAGAAAACAAATTAAGAATAGTATTCTATCAATCCATCTATTGGTGAGGCTATCACCTTGCCAACTTGGAAATTAAACGTACTGGCACTCGCTCTTAACTGTTCTTCAAAAGCTGCTGCAATCCCCCCAACAGCAGAAATTGTACGGACTGAGGTTGCTGTATACTTCAAGATATTTTTCTTAAAAAAGTTATCGAAGTTATATCTTACTAAAGATTCTAATTCAACGTATTGCAAGTTCTCTTTAATAAACTTTGAAATACCTCCTAAATAACGATTTGCAAGCGGTTGACGATAAACTTTATCAATGATTTCTGGATAGGTTAAACCACTCCACGCTAAATATAAATCACGTATTTCTGTAGATAAATCACCCTTAAAAATACCATTGAGTAGCAACTTGCCAAGTACTGCTCCACTACCTTCATCTCCTAAGATATAACCCAAAGGGGGAATATTTGCCACAATATTATCACCATCATACTGACAGCTATTGGCACCCGTACCCAAAATACAAGCAATACCTGCCTCGTGTCCACAGACAGCATGAGCAGCCCCTAACAAGTCACTCTCCACCTTTATCGACGCTGAAGGAAATGAAACCGTAAGTGCTTCACTCACAACTGAAGAAAGATTCTTTGTACAGCCTGCTCCATAAAAAGCTATCTGTGAGACATATTCTGCTATATCTTTCTTTGGTAAAAAGCTATCATTTTGCTCTGCAGCCTTGTATAGTGCAGGCTTTAGCTCCTGCTCTAAGACTTTCAAAATAACATCCTTCGACTGATGAAAAGGATTTACTCCTTGTGTACGAACTTTCAGAACATACTTGCTTGTATCTGTGGGCAAGCCAATCAATGCCCAGTCAGTCTTAGATCCTCCGCTATCAGCAATTAATATCATAGTATATTTTTTTCGTGCAAACTTACTATTTTTTATCCATTTATATGAATTATAACCCAAGAAAAGCACATACAAAGACATCTTTAGTATCATTTTACATTCCGATATAAGTCTAAATGACAAACTTTCCGTACCTTTGTAGACATTAAAACAATCATAAAAACTATTCTTTACAACAAATAGATATGCGCAAAAAGCTATTCTTTATCACCATATTGCTGTTCATCCTGACCCTTCCAGCAAATGCTGTACTGCAGGAGGACTCACTGAAAAACTCACTCCAAGTACTACGCCATGAATTGATTGCACAGCATCTTGAACAAACAAAACAGCTGAATAATTCAAGATTCATAACTGAACAAGTGACAAATCAGTTAAAAGAAATTGGTGATAAGTCTGCTCAAGTATCATTGATGCTTTATTCACAGAAGACGGATAACATCTTTGACCTTACCTATGCTTGCCAACAAGCAACTGAATTATGGAAAGACTTCCAAACAAAAACACGTCCTTTTCATGACCTTATCACGGAAAGTAACGAAGAAATAGCGCGCTACGACTCCCTTGTCAATGTGCTTAGCACGATGTACACATTCGGTCTTACTCAGAAAATGAAGACTGACCGAAACGTATGTCTTACTCTTGCTGTAAGTATTCGAAGAATGTTAAAGGAGCGCAATGATTCTTATCAAGAATATATACAATACTACAATTACAGCCAGCATCAGTTGCAGGCACTTGATGCCTATGCCCAAAAACGCTATGCCGAGATTCAGTCTGGCATCTTTACAAACACAGGAGATAGCTACTTCAAGGTTCTTAAATCGGTTCGTTTTCGTCTTAGTCAGATGAACACGACACTCTCTGAGAAATATACACCAAACACCGTAGTAGTATCTCAATGGGATGTAAAATGGATTATCACTCTCTTCAGTATGATTCTGATTTATGGTTTGATAGCCATTATCATTAATTATCTGAGTATTCGATTCCTTGTGACACGAGTCATGAAGACAAATCGTTTCGAGCAGAAGAATCAAAGTTTCCTTGCCAAGCGTACTTGTATTATTATGCTTGCTTCAGTCATTACATTCAGTATTGTACTTATCATTATCCGATTGTTCTCGCCTTCTAACTTCGTACACATGGCTTGCAGCCTACTTTTGGAGTACACATGGATGCTATCCGTCATTTTTGCATCGTTGCTTCTGCGTGTAGAAGGTTCACAGACACATAATGCTTATCGTATTTACTATCCACTGATTATGATTGGCTTCTTTGTCATCGCGTTTCGTATCGTGATGCTACCAAGCTCAGTCGTAACGCTTCTCTTCACACCTTTATTATTCATAGACACATTGTGGCAGGCAAGAATGATACACAAATATCATAAGCTTGTACCTCATTACGACTTATACTTTGCGTATATTTCGCAATTTGTATTCATCTTCTCACTTATAAGTGCATCGATTGGATACACAATGTTTGCCGTTCAGGTAATCATCTGGTGGTCAATGCAGTTGGCTTGTATTCTTACAATTGCTTTCTTCAAAGACTACCTCAACCAGTACAGGGAGAAACATCCAATAAAGAAACTATCACCAGCAAAGGTATGGCTTCTTCGTTTTGTTGACATTGTGCTCATTCCAACAACTTTAGTAATATCATTTATCCTTGCTATTTATTGGGCAACCGATGTCTTTAATCTTAGTGGATTGACATGGAACTTATTCCGCGCCAACTTTATTGACTCTGATAAGATACAGATTAGTGTTTACTCAATAGCTGTGGTAACTATCCTATGGTTCATCTTTAACTATCTGAATCTAACGATTCGAGATGCTATCAAGTTATATCTCAAACGCAATGACCCATCTACAGCCGAAGCACGTGCTACGATGTATATCAACGTATTACAAGTAATCGTGTGGGGAGCTTGGCTATTGATTACACTTGGTTTCTTTAAAGTCAGCAGCACATGGTTAGTTGTTGTAACAGGTGGCTTGTCAACGGGTATCGGTTTCGCCATGAAGGATATTCTTGAGAACATTTATTATGGTATTTCTTTGATGGCTGGACGTATTAAGATTGGCGATTATATCATCTGTGATGGCATACGTGGTAAGGTAAGTTCCATAAACTATACCTCGACAGTGATTGATGCACTCGATGGTTCAACAATTGCCTTTCAGAACTCACAACTCTTCACTAAGAACTATAAAAACATGACTAAGAACGATGGTTATGAAGTGGGAATTATTGAAGTAGGCGTTGCATACGGTACGAATGTAAAAGAAGTAAGAGAGCTTCTTATAGATGCTATCGCTAAACTTGGTATCACTAATGAAAATAAGGATATTATTGTCAGACTTAAAAGCTTCGACGATAGCTGTATTACACTGAAAATTCTTGTTTGGCTAAATGTGTTAACACAGGGAAATGATATATCAGTTGTTATGGAATGTATCTATGATACGCTGAACAATAACGGCATTGAAATCCCATTCCCACAGCGTGAGATTACAATTAAGCATCAACAAGAAAACTAACACATTAGCCTATTTACTTAGATATAAGGACTATAGGTAGGTAAAACACACTCCATTTTGTTAGTCAGAACAGGCTTACTTCGTCATATATATGATGACGATTATAAGCCTTTTTACCCTCTCCTACGATTGTGTTGAGGCTTAGCACGTGTGGTGCGAAGGCTTAACACCAATGGTGCGAAGGGCAAACTCCAAGCTATATATTATTGGAGAGAATACAACTCAACGTTTGGAACGATGAGTACCAGTATGTAATAAGAAATTTATTACTTGTTTTTTCTACATATATCAACAGCTATTATGCTAAAAAAGTTATTACAGAATAACAACATAAACTTAATTAAAACAACTCAAGAATACGCTTTTCAAAGATACTTATAACTATCATAAAATCAATTGATTACATATTACAGAAGTAAAAGATGCTTGTTTAGCATTTAAAAAGCGTTAATAAGAGATCAAAAGGGCATCTTTTAAAAGCCAAGTAAGGCTTAATAAAGACACCGTTAAGCATTGATTAGACCTGACAAAGAAAAGAAATATTGACAAATATAAGACCAATGGTTAGTATTATAACATAAAAAAGAGGGATGCAATATGCACCCCTCTATATAATTTAAACTTTGTTCAATTCAACTTATTAGAAGTTATAGTAAACACCGAAAGTAATGTTGTTGCCATCGAGGCTTGCACCCCAAGTGTGAGCATCTACGCTTGAACCCTTCAGCTTAACAGACTTCCAACCAGCAAAACCGACGTGAGCTATGAAACTTACCTTTGGGCTAACGTTTACAGATACACCTGGCTTCAAACCTACAGACCATGCGTTTATACCGCCTCTATAGTGCTGATAACCAAAACCACCATCAATGAAACCATTTACATATTTGCTGCGTGCGAAAGTGTAACGAACGTATGGCTCCAACTTAAAGTAGTTGTTAACTAAGTTCTCATTCGCAATGTTAACATTACTTTTACCCCAACCAACAACTGTACCGATTGCCCAATTCTCGTCGAGATTAATACCAACCTCAGGGAGAACCTGATAAGTTGTTACATTCTCAGAATTACCATCTTTTGATGAAGCAATACCTACGCTACCACCAACATAACCCTGTGCGCTTGCTGCAAGTGATACACATGCTACAGCAAATGATAATAAAATCTTTTTCATAATAGAAAACTTTTAAATTAATACTGAATTAAATCTATTTACCTTATGCTACATACCACTCATAAAGAGGTAATAAGCGTTGTTTTCTGGGTGCAAAGTAAAAGGTTTTCTATTAAACAACCAAATTTTATGCATAAGTTTTACTTTAAACATCTAAATGAACGTTAATCATTTGTCTGTTCACCTTATTATATATAACTTTGCAGTAACTCTTGGGAGAATATATCAATATTTTTGTAATAACAGGAGCATTATATACTATTGAATTATGATGAATAAACCTACTTTCATTGCAGGTCCCTGCGTTATTGAAAGCCAAGAATTACTCAACACGGTTGCTGAAGAGTTGGTTAGGCTTAATAAGAAATACGATATAGATATCATTTTTAAAGCAAGCTTTGATAAGGCTAATCGTACAAGCATACACTCTTTCCGTGGTCCAGGACTTGACAAAGGACTTATGATGCTTCAAACAATCAAGGAGAAGTACGGATTACGATTGCTGACCGATATTCATGAAAGCTATCAAGCTGAGGCTGTTGGAGAAGTTATTGACGTTATTCAGATTCCTGCTTTCCTTTGTCGTCAGACTGACTTATTAGTGGCTGCAGCAAAGACTGGTAAGATTGTAAACATCAAGAAAGCACAGTTTCTTAGTGGTAGAGATATGCGTTATCCTGTACAAAAGTGTCAGGAAAGTGGGGCTAAGGATGTGTGGTTGACAGAGCGTGGAAATAGTTTTGGGTATAACAACCTCGTTGTTGACTTCCGTAATATCCCTGATATGAAAGAAATCGTTCCGAATGTCATCATGGATTGTACGCATAGTGTACAGCGTCCAAGTGCAGGAGATGGTAAGACGGTTGGCGATCGTAAGTTTGTTCCTTCAATGGCATTAGCGGCTAAAGCCTTTGGTGCTACAGGCTACTTCTTTGAAGTTCACCCTACTCCAGACGCAGGACTATCAGATGCAGCTAATATGTTGGAACTTGAAAAGTTAGATGAATTAATAGGAAAACTGGTATGAACGAAGCAGAACAAAGATTGACACAAGTCAGAGCGTATGCTACGCAATGTATCAGAGAAGAGGCTGAAGCTACACTTAATTTGATAAATCAGTTAGATGAGAACTTTGATAAGGCTGTTAGCTTGATGTTCCATTGTACAGGTAAGGTTATCGTTACGGGTGTTGGCAAAAGTGGAAACATTGGTGCTAAGATTGCTGCAACCCTTTCTTCTACTGGTACACCTGCATTCTTTGTTAATCCTTTAGACGTCTATCATGGCGATTTGGGTGTAATGACAAAGGATGATGTTGTGTTGGCATTATCAAATTCTGGACAGACAGACGAGCTACTCCGCTTCATTCCAATGGTGCTTCACATGAATATTCCTATTATCGGAATGAGTGCCAATCCAAATTCGTTATTAGCAAAGTATTCTACAGCCCATTTGAAGGTGTGGGTTGAGAAAGAAGCGTGCCCTCTTAACCTTGCTCCAACCAGTTCAACAACGGCAGCTCTTGTCATGGGTGATGCCTTAGCGATTGCGCTTATGCGTGTACGCAACTTTAAGCCACAGGACTTTGCACAGTTCCACCCTGGTGGAGAGTTGGGAAAACGCTTGTTAACTACAGCACAAGATGTAATGCGTTCAGATGAACTTCCTATCATTCCAAAGGATATGCACTTAGGAGAAGCTATCATACATGTTAGTAAGGGCAAGCTTGGCTTGGGTGTATCGCTTGACAATGGGAAGGTGATAGGCTTGATAACAGATGGAGATATCCGTAGAGCTATGGAACGATGGCAGGCTGAGTTCTTTGACCATACAGTCAGTGATATTATGACAAGGGAACCGAAAATTGTCTTACCAACTACGAAGATTACAGAGATTCAACAGATTATGCAGCAGAATAAGGTACATACAGTGTTAGTATGCGATGAGGAAAGACACTTCTTAGGTGTTGTTGACCATTATAGTTGTATGCTGTAAAGATAGTTTTTATTATCTTATCTACGATATTTATATTGAGCAAAATAACCTTTGTTTGCCATAGGTTATTGTTTGCTATTGACGAAAATGAGAGAAAGAAAAGTGAACTTTAATACAAAAAAAGCCATTACATGCGTAATGGTATTATGTTACATACTATTTCCAACATATCTTTTAGCACAAACAGAGACACAAAACGCTGAATCTGGAGGGCATGAGATACTTACGAATAGAGCCGATTCTATGATTGTGAATCAGCTGCGCAAAAAGAATGTACACTTCTCTCATAATAACTCAGTAACCTTACTTACAACAGGTAAAGATAAGTTTAATGATCTATTCAAGGCCATTGACCAAGCACGCTCAAGTATTCACTTGGAATACTTCAACTTCCGCAATGATTCTATCAATGACGAACTCATACAACATTTAGCGGCAAAAGCGAAAGAAGGAGTTGAAGTTAGAGCAGTTTTTGATGGCTTTGGTAATGCAAGTAACAACCGTCCCATGAGGAAACGCCACCTGAAAGCGATTTGTGAAAAGGGCATTGAGATATATGAGTTTAAGCCAATGGAGTTCCCTTGGCTACACGATATATTCAACCGTGACCACCGTAAGATAGTTGTTATTGACGGAAAGGTTGCATATACGGGTGGAATGAATGTGGCTGACTATTATATTAATGGTACAGAAGTTGTCGGATCATGGCATGATATGCATTGTAGAATCGAGGGAGACGAGGTAAATACATTGCAGAATATCTTTCTTAATATGTGGTTTTTAGCATCTAAGCAGAGAATACATGGTGCTAAATATTATCGTGGAATCTCTAACGCTGATTATATAAAAGGCTTGAAACCTGATACTTGTGGATGTTCAGGAAGTAAAATGGTGGGTATTATTAACCGTGAACCACACATTTCAAAGGATATTATCCGTTATTTCTATGTGAATGCTATCAATGATGCAAAGGACAGTATAAAACTTATCAACCCATATTTTACACTGAGCAGAGCCTTGAAAAAAGCATTAAGAAATGCCGTAAAGCGAGGCGTAAAAGTAGAAATCCTACTGAGTGTAAAGAGTGATATCCCACTAACTCCTGATTGTGGATTCTATAATGCACATCAATTAATGAAGCAAGGTTGTACAATCTGGATGTATGAGAAAGGCTTTCATCACACGAAGATTATTACTGTAGACGGACAATTCTGTACCGTTGGTTCAGCCAATCTTAATGCAAGAAGCCTACGATGGGACCGTGAAGAAAATGCAGTAATAGTTGATGCTTGTACAACACATGAATTAGATGAACTCTTTGAAGCTCAAAAGAAAGATAGCTTTAAGCTTACAGAAGCAAAGTGGAAACAGTGGCGTACACCATGGCAACGTTTCCGCGGCTGGTTTGCTCATCTGTTATCTCCATTCCTATAACGGATAGAAAACAGCAAATTAGCCGTATTAAATCTTATTGATATCTATATAACCATTCATCACCGCATAGATGGTCAAGGCTGAAACACTCTTCATTCCAAGCTTATCCATAATATTCTTGCGGTGAGTAATAACGGTTGTAAGACTGATATTCAACTTCTCAGCAATCTCTTTATTAATCAATCCTTGAACTATCAAAGACAAAACCTCTATCTCACGATTGCTTAAAATCTTATTCTTTAATACTTGAGGGAGTTGCGGTAAGTTCTTACCACCTGAGTGACCATACTGCGCTATCTTTAGAATAGCTTTAACAAGCTCATCCTCAGGAACATTAATACAAAAACTATGGAAACCAGAAAGTTGTGCATTTGGGTCCTTTGTAATAGTCAGAACAATGGTCTTGTGGATACATTGAGAGAAGAATTGTCTATTTTCTAAGACAATTACTTGTGACACAAAATAATGATAATACGAATTTGGCTGTGCCTTTTCAAACTCTTGGAAGCTTGAAAAAGAATCAACAGTCATGATAGGCATAACATTCTGCAGTAGCTGTTTCAATCCTAACACAACAAGCGTGTTAGCATCAACGATAGCAATCTTGGGACGTCCCATATTCATATTAACTGGATGCTCCATCGTTTTATTTATAGAGTAATAGGGTGACTCACCCACCCTATTAACTGATTTCTGTTAAAGTTTCACGCTACTGATATCCACAAGATTATTAACAATCGCATAGATTGTCAATCCTGCTGGTGAATGTATTTGCAACTTACGAGCAATATTACGACGATGCGTAATCACCGTGTTAGTTGAAATACACAAATGGTCAGCTATTTCCTTGTTTGTCATTCCTTGTGCAACTGCCACAATTACATCCTTTTCGCGATCACTAAGAACCTCATTTGACACAGGATTCTGCGTAATCATGTTCGAAATCTTTACACTTACATCATTTTGCTTACTCTTTTGTTCTAAGCGTCTGATTACTGGAATAAAGATTTCTTCTTCTACCAAAGCATGCTGTTCAAGCCACGCTTCGCAATTATATATATCATATAATGTAGCAGTAAGACGGTTGTTATGATGCGCGTCGGAAGGCAGATACTTGATGATAATACTCTTCAATTCACGCAACTTCACGTCTGTTTGGCTATGATGCTTCGAATAAGTCTCTACATCATACTTATCATTCGCCTCACCCTTCAGCAGGCTATCAACATATGGAAAGACATTCTTCTCCTCATATTGCATGTGATTATGGATAGAATGAGCATACTCATCATAGAGGCGGAGAATAAGACGGGCAAGATTATCCGTTTCATCCAAAGAAGCACACAACTCTTTGCGTATGAAAGGTAACTTATATTCAAGATAGTAAGTATGGCTTGCTCTAAGGTATTGCATAAGAGTTGGAATAGACAATCTGTCTACATCATCAAATCCCTTGTATCCATTTATCGAAAAATTGACTACAGCCAAGAATGTGTAAGTGTCTACATTCTGATCATCACACACTTCTCTCACGGTCTTATCGCCAAAGCCCAAGCTGATACCAAAGCTCCCTAAGCTCTGTAACAGGTCATAATTATCTCTGATAAGATAAATCATCTTATCATCGGGCTCGTACATTTTCTGATTCTTCATCTTGTCACGTTGTAATGATATCGTATGCAAAATAACAAAAAAAAAGTCAATAATGCAATAGTTGTTGTCAAGTATTTAGTTTTTTATCATTAATTATCATCCTAAAAAATTACACTATAAAAGAGCTACTTAATCATCTAATATTCTTCTAACCCTATAATCTTACGATGTATTTATCTTGATATTGGCAACTTATTCTCCCCTTTTTATGAAGGTGTTTATGCCCCGCACATATCGTGCGATAGCTTAGCACCAATGGTGTTGTTGGTTAGCACCAATGGTGTTGATAACTAAACACCTTACTATATGTTGTAAATAAAAGAACGACTTGCTACTAAAATCGTTTCGCATAATACACTATAAACGACAAAGAAAAAACTATTTTTGTTTATTTAGTGGTTTGTTCCAAATAAAAGCGGTATCTTTGTAACTTCTAAAGTGTTATAAAATACATGATAAGCTAAGACAACTGATATGACAACAGATAAAACAGCCATTAGAAAGGTTACTCGTAAACGTGGAGCAAAAGCACAGAAAGCACCGTTGAAAAGTCGTACTATCTCGAATGACCTTATCCCTATTGAAGAAGAAACATGGCTTCTTCAGCCTATTGCCGTGACGATGATGCGTCATGACTATTCACTCATTCAAGTGAGGATTCTGGTGTCTATTGTTGAGAGTCTGCAATCAATCTTACATGGTATTTTAAATAACAAACGAGGATTTCAGCTCGACTTATTCCACACTGATGAGTTGGATGAGGACGGACGTATGCCTATAAAACTGCCATTCAAGGAATTAGGTGTCGACCCAAATCACTATCCTCAGTTGAGAAATTCACTGAAGATGCTTGCTTCTATTCCTGTAGAAATACCTTATAAGACAGCTGAAGGAAGAAAGTACACCAAGGCAACCAACCTTTGTGACGTATATATTCCAGAGGATCGTTCTTATAACAAATATGCTATTCTGAAGCTTGATCATAGTGTTGCAGAGCGTCTTGTATCGTTAGACTTTGGTTATCACCGCTTAGGCAAACAGATTGTCTTTGCATGTAAAAACCGCTACACCCAGCGTATCTATATGTTTATAGAGTCATGGGTGGACAAAGGTCGTACTGTCATTAAGACTTTGGAGTTCCGTAAGATGCTTCGTTTGGAGAACAACTATAAGAAGTTCTCAGACTTCTGTCGTCGTGTTCTTGACCCTGCCATGCAGGAATTAAAGGAGCTTGCAGAGAAAGGTTTCTGCGATTGTCACTTTGAGTATGAGAAGAAGTATGACCATGGTCAGCGTGGTGGTGAGCCAGATGAGCTTATCTTCATCATACACCGCACTAAGGATAAGATGAATCTACAATTGCAGGAAATGACACAGAACCAGCGTCGACAGTTCCAGCAATACCTTGTACAATACTTCGATTTCACACCAGTAAATGCGCAAGCAATGGCTGATCGTATCACAGCCGAAACCTATCAGGAGGCTGTACAGAAGCTTATGAGCCTACGCGATCGTTTTGCAAAGACATTCGTTAAGGACAAAGCTGCCTATACTTTCAAGAGTCTTGATGAAATGTTGAAGTCGAAGGAAGTTCCCAACACCATAGTAGAGGAAGTGGAATAACATATAGGAACTTTCCCTTACGGAATAGGAATTTACCTATTGGATATTTGAAACCAAACGACTACTTTTGCAATAGAGATATAACATAAGTAGTCATTCTTAAAGGTTACAGATATGAAAAAGAATATTTTATATACATTCGCTTTAGGTTGTTTAAGCCTTTCACTATCTTCATGTGGTACATACCTCTCTGCAGGGGGTGGATATGGTGGTCCTGTTTCTGTATATGACGATGGATATAATGTTGGATACAGCAGTACATACGGCAGAATTGGATATGAAGAGGCGCGACGACAGGCACTCTTCTTATCAGACAAGATGGCTTACGAACTTGGTTTGAGCGATGCACAGTATCAGGCTGTGTATGAGATAAATCTTGATTATCTCCTTAATATGCAGGGAGAACGCTCACTCTACGGAGACTATTGGGCACGTCGTAACAGCGATTTGTTCTATGTATTGAATACTCGCCAATATAATTATTACATAGGTGAAGATTACTTCTACCGTCCAGTTTATTGGTACAATAATGATTATGCTTATAGGGTTTACAATCGTTACACCGACCGCAATTATTATTACCGCTCACGCCCAGCAGAATACTACACCTATCGCGGCGGACGAAACAGATACAATGACAGCTATTACGCTGGACGCTTCGGTGCACGACGTAATCCACCTACGGTAACCAACCGTACAAGAACGAGCCAAGAGGTTTATCAGAATGGTGGCTCATGGAATTCTCCTCAGCAGAATAATGGCTATAGCAGCTTTGGTAATGCAAGGAGAGAGAATATGAACACAGCGCCAAGTAGGTCTTATAACGAGCAATTTGGGGGAGCAAGACCACAGTCTGAAAGACAGACTTATCAACCTCAACAGCAGCAGTATTCTGTTCCTCCACAGCCATCAGGTAGCAGGTCTTCATTTGGAAGTGCTTCTCGTTCATCAGCACCAAGTGCTCCAATGAATTCTAATCAGCCTTCATTTGGCAGTGCTTCTCGCTCATCAGCACCAAGTATTCCAATGAACTCTAATCAGTCTTCATTTGGAAATGCTTCTCGCTCATCAGTGCCAAGCGCTCCAATGAATTCGAATCAGTCATCATCGGGTTCAACCCGTTCAGATGCACCAACGAATAATAGTCGATTCGGTGGACATAGATAGTAGAAAAATATATATGAGAATAACGGAAATAAACCGCTTAAGAGTAGCCTCTGTAATGGTCAGGGGCTACTTTCATGCTTTCTTCTCGGGACTGGCTGATGCCTTATATCCAGGGAAGAAAAGATTAGAACCAAAGGAATATAAGCAATTATTGGTTAACAACTTTGATAACCTTTCAGGTCATTTCGTATCTGTACTCTTTCCTGTCCTTATCCGCCTGAACTACTCAGACCTTGAGACTGTGGCAGAAGATATGAAGCGACGTCATTTCTCTGAGACAACTTCTGCAAAGATTTTATTGCGTTATGCCTGTGGGAGCAAGGAGTTATATGACCTTGTAACAGCCGAATATCAAAAACAGATGTTTGCTCTGCTTGACGGACATTTACAGTCTGCTGAAGACTATTTTGCTGATTGCCCTACTTTAGTACATGAAAACAACGTACCTGTTTCACTCGCTATCCGCTCTATTGTTCGTGTACAAATGCAAGCCTATGCTGCAGGAATAACACAAGCAAAAACAGAGATTAACGGATTGCATCAGGCTACTGTATATCGTTTGATGATTGCAGGAATGATGACACTTCTGCATGAAGAGCCTGTAAAGTTTGAAGAGGAGAACTTGGAAATGATGTTCAGAAAGGTATCATTAAACTCTGATAACTTTGAACATCTCATGAATGAAATGAATCAAGCCTACGAAGACTTGGTTTAATACAAATATTTTTAAAACAAAGACTTTAGAAAGGTAGCACAGAAGCTCTCTTTTATCCGTCTCCATAAAGCAGTTATGCAACATCATTTTTTACGGCTTTTAAGATTAGAAATTATTTTACATTTTATTCTATAAAAGCTATTAGATGACGATATAATATGTCTTTCTTTAACGCATCTATAACCAATTGTAATTCAACATCTTACAATACAGCATAAGAAAAGGTGCTTAGTTGGCTTTGAAAAGGGCGTTAGTTAGACCTTAAAAGGGCACCTTTTACAATACAATTAGTGCTTAATTGGAATCCAATTAAGCACTAACTATTTTTATTGCAAGAATATTTTTTTCTGTGTTTTGATAAAAGTACTAACAAACCTTAAACACTTTCAAAGTATGCCTCATAGTCATCAGAGAGTGTATAGATGCTGTCCCTCTGCCCCATAATCTCTCGCAATTTCATCATCATCAACCATGCGGGAGAGTAATATTCGAGTTCAAGCTGATGCTGGATCTCCTTAGCCGACAGTACCTGCTTGATGGATGTCATCATGTGCGCAGTAGAGAACCAATCATACAGCGGTAGTTTGCTATGTTCCATAACGGTACCCTTTGTCAACGAGATTCTGTTGCCACAGTTCTCACATTGAAAGGATTTCCTTCCAGGCAGCCATTTATACTTTGTAGCTCCACACTTAGGACACACAACACCTATTTCCTCTCGAACAGCTCTAAGGTAGTTCTCGCAGCTATCCTCATCAGGGAACATCTGGAAGAAGTCTTTCAATAACATAGGTCTCATATTTGTGACAAATATAATTGATTTTCAGATTTTTACAATGGAGCTATATTGAAATTAACATACCTTAGTACTTTTATCAAAACACAGAAATATTTTTTTACATTATCTATAAAATCTAAAGATACAATACACTATCTTTTTGACTTATAGTAAAGTGATTTTTCCACAGATTCTCATAATCTTAGTAGATACATTCATCTACCTTTATATCTGTCTCTTCAGTTGGTATGTTTGGAAGGAACTGAAAAGGAAAACAGATACCAACCTTATATGCATTTGTGAGCAAAGGAAGAAAACGATCATAATAACCTTTTCCACGTCCAAGACGATTCCGTTCCTTATCAAAAGCCATACCTGGAATGAGCGCAAATTCTATAGAAGAGAAATCCGTAAAAGCTTCACCTATAGGCTCAAGTATTCCATAACTACTCGTTTCAAAGGAATTTGGATTACGATAGAGTCGAAGTTCCATTTCGGTATCACTGATGACAACAGGAAGAAGAATAGTCCTTCCTTCATTATGAAGTTGCTTGATGAGGTCATGTGTATATACCTCATCAGGCAGCGAATTATACAGAAGAACTGTCTTAGCACTTTGAAGACGTGGGTGATTGAGTACTCGCTGGATAAGTGGACATGACTCCTTTATCAATTCTTCTGTAGAAAACTGCTTCTTACGTGCCCTCACTTCTTTCCGTAAGGACTTTTTATCAAGATGTATCATCGCCGTAGAGGGATTATTTTACGTAGAGAATCAGAATGCTTCAGAGCCTTCTGCTTTGGTTTAAGCAAAAGTAGAGAAGGCATATGGAACACTCTGATAGCCTCTTTTACAGTTGCATCGTCACGGTTTACATACTCTATCCAAGCCTGCTCATCAAGTATATTATAAATGATACGGCTGTTAAGATAATCCTGCAGAAGTGAGTGTGAACGCATAATCATCAAATTACGTCTGCGCAATCCATTCTTTTCTGCAAAGTTAACGAAGTCACCTACAAGATTCTGATGTTCCAAGTAGTTTGCCAAAGGTTTCATTTCCCCAAAACTACTGAGTTTTTTTCTGTTGCTATCAGTATAATTGAAAGCATACTGAAGGATAAGTCCACTCATCACAGCTTCCTTATAATAAGAAGTTACCTTTGATGTATCCTCTGGTACAAAGATGTCTGGCGTAATACCACCGCCACCATATACAGTACGTCCGTTTACTGTATGATAAGCTGGTCCCTCATGTTTGATGCTATCCTGAGAGAAGAACTCACCATGCTGATAACGTGTGAGAATATCATTCTCATAGTCAGCATTATCACCAGGCTTGAATGGCTTTTGAATACAACGTCCTGAAGGAGTATAATAACGTGCTATTGTCAATCGAATCAAACTACCATCATTAAACTGAATTTGCTGCTGTACCAATCCCTTACCAAAGGAACGACGACCAACAATCGTGGCACGATCGTTATCTTGCATAGCACCAGCGAAGATCTCTGCAGCAGAAGCTGAACCTTCATTGATAAGTACAACCATAGGAATATGCTGATAACTTCCCTTACCATCACTACGATAATTAACACGTGGACTCTTTCTACCTTGTGTATAAACAATCAGACGATTCTTTGGAAGGAACTCATTAGCCATCTGTACAGCAGACTCTAAGATACCACCTCCATTATCACGAAGATCAATAACCAAGTGATCTGCACCCCGAATATTGAGAGTTTGCAAAGCTGCTAACATCTCTGCATAGGTTCTTTCGCCAAAACTCTTAATACGAATATAGCCTGTTGTATCATTAAGCATATATGCAGCAGAGACACTCTTCACAGCAATGTCACCACGTGTTACTGTGAACATCTTTACTCCCTTTTCACCATATCGCTTAACACCAATCTTTACCTTCGAATCCTTTGGACCCTTAAGGCGGTGCATAGCTTCCTCATTTGTAACGTCTTTACCAACAAACGATTTACCATTGATACTAACAACCTTGTCACCTGCTAACAAACCAGCCTTATCTGCGGGTCCATCCTTGATAACATTCTGTATACGCAATGTATCTTGACGAATAGTAAATTCAATTCCAACACCTGAGAAAGAGCCCTTCAAGTCATCCGTAGCCAACTGCACATCCTTTGCACTGATATAGACAGAATGTGGGTCAAGCTCTGACAGAATCTCGGGAATAGCCTTATCAACAAGTTCATCGATATTAACAGAATCAACATACTGATCATCGATGATATGCAACAGATTACTAAGTCGACTACTACCACTATTAATGATATTTAGACGATTACCTGAGAAATGATTGGCATAGAAAGTACCAATAAGAATACCGACGACAACACATAGTGCCATCAGTAACGGCATGAAATGATTGTTTTTACTCTGATTCATAAAAGCCTAACCCCCACTCTTCCAGATAAGATGAAAGCACCAAGAGGGATTCGATAAATACTTGTTATACTTTGTTTTATTAACAGTGGGGATAAACTATATTAGGTATGAGACCTATTTGATTATACTCCAACAGTTTACTCAAATTCTTATTCTTGTTTATAAAGACGCTGAAGAAGGACTACTGCCATCCTCAAGACTTTTATACTCTACTTCAACTCCAGCTCTTGTCAGTAGGTCTATACCATCTGTAAGACGATACTTCTCTGCATAAACAACTCGTCGAATACCTGCCTGAATAATGAGCTTTGCACATTCAATACAAGGAGAAGCTGTTACGTAAAGCGTTGAACCTTCACTATTGTTACCGCTTCGAGCGAGTTTCGTGATAGCATTGGCTTCAGCGTGGAGGACGTATGGCTTTGTTACGCCAGATTCATCCTCACATATATTTTCAAAACCACTCGGTGTACCGTTATAGCCATCGCTAATAATCATCTTATCCTTCACAACCAAGGCACCTACCTGACGTCGTTTACAATAAGAGTTCTCAGCCCAAATACGTGCCATACGAAGGTAGCGATAGTCAACAGCAGCCTTACCTCTTCTCTCTACAGAAGAAGATGTTGATGAGTGTTCTGATATATGTTCGTTATTCATTGTCTTGATAGTTTTTATAAATAAACATAGAAACAAACAGCAAAATAGCTATTATCCTTTATCTATTATCCGATTTTCAAAACTATTACTGCCCTTTCGTAAGTCCATCTCTCGCTTTCAACGCATCAATAGTTGGCTCTTGTCCACGGAAACGTTTGTAGAGAGTCATAGGATGTTCTGTACCACCACGTGAGAGAATATTATCTCGGAAACGCTGTGCAGTAGCTTGATTAAAAATTCCTTCTTTCTTAAATACACTGAAAGCATCAGCATCAAGGACCTCAGCCCACTTATAGCTGTAATAGCCAGCAGCATAACCTCCTGCCATAATATGAGAAAACTGTACTGTCATACATGTATCCATACGCTGCTCATCGATAATTGCTGGTGCCCATGCTTTCTTTTCAAAGGAAATGATATCCTCAGTGAACTCTTCTTTCTGAGTGTAATAAGCCATATCTAAGAGTCCGAAACTTACCTGTCTCAAACATGCTGTCGCAGCTCCATAATTACGGCTGGCTATTACCTTTTCTATCAACTTATCAGGCATTGGTTCACCTGTCTGATAATGGAAAGCAAAGGTACGGAGGAATTCTTTTTCTACAGCAAAGTTCTCCATAAACTGAGAAGGAAGTTCTACAAAGTCCCACCAAACATTGGTTCCTGATAGACTCTCGAAACGCGTGTTAGCAAATATACCGTGAAGCGAATGACCAAACTCATGCAAGAAGGTCTCAACCTCACCTAATCTTAACAATGCAGGCTTATCCTCTGTAGGCTTAGAGAAGTTCATAACAAGAGAGGCATGTGGGCGTACATTTGTACCATCACGCTCAATCCACTGACCTTGGAACTCTGTCATCCATGCTCCATCACGCTTTCCTTTACGTGGGTGGAAGTCAACATAGAGTACAGCCAAATAACTACCGTCCTTGTCGTAAACCTCATAAGGTTTTACATCTGGATGATAAACAGGTATATCCTTATTCTCTTTGAAGGTAATACCATAAAGACGTGTAGCCAAGCCAAAGACTCCCTTGATTACATTGCCTAACTCCAAGTAAGGGCGAAGCATCTCGGGATCAAGGTCGTATTTCTTCTTCTTCAGTAACTGACTATAATAAGCTAAGTCCCAAGGCTCCATCTTAAAGGCTGCGCCCTTTTCTTCCTTAGCTAAAGCTTCTACTTCCTCACGCTCCTCAATAGCCTTTGGTTTATAAGCCTCAATAAGGTCATTAAGAAGTTTATACACATTCTCAACCTTCGTAGCCATGCGATGTTTCATCACATAGTCAGCAAAGGTATCATAACCAAGAAGTTGAGCCATCTCTCTACGAAGATTTATCAGACGCTTACAAAGTTCAAGGTTGTTTGTGTCGTTGTCTTTTATACAGAGCGTGTTGCGAGCCATATAGAGGTCTTTACGCAGTTCACGCTGAGTACTATACATCATAAAAGGACCATAACTTGGAGCATCCAAGGTAAATACCCAGCCATCTAATCCATGCTCTTTTGCAGCTTCATGTGCCGCTTCACGTGCTGTATTAGGAAGTCCATCAAGCTGTTGTTCATCAGTAATGTGCAGAGTATATGCTTTATTCTCCTTCAAAACATTCTGTGAGAACTGCAGTGATAGCATAGAGGCTTCCTCAGTAAGCTTGCGCAAACGGTCCTTTCCAGCTTCATCCAATAAGGCACCACTACGCACGAAACCTTCATAACTTTTCTCCAACAGACAGTTTTCCTCTGGTGTCAACTCCCCATGATGTTCATAGACATACTTGACACGTTCGAAAATCTTAGGATTTAAACTAACATCATTACCATGCTTAGTGAGAATAGGACTCATCTTCTGTGCCAAAGCGTCCATTTCATCATTTGTTTCAGCACTGAGCATATTAAAGAATACACTCTCCACACGACTCAGAAGATCATAGTAATGCTTACGTCCTTTAACCTCATCCTCTGGTATAATCGTATTCTCAAAGGTTGGTTCATCGGGGTTATTAATAATCTTCTCAATCTGCTCGTCCTCACGGCGAATACCTTCCATCATTGCCTCTTCATAATCAGCAAGAGTAATACGGTTGAAAGGTACCGTATAATGCGGTGTATCATAAGGTAGGAAGAAAGGATTTATACGCTCTTTCTCCTCTGTTATATTATCTATCATTTCTTTTTCTGCTTTCTCTTAATTTAGGTCACAAAGGTAACTTAAAAAAAGGAGAAAGGTCATATAAAGAGATAGAATTTAACGCAATTTTATTTCTACATAACAAGTAAGGCCCATAAGTCTCTACCGCTTGAACTAAATATTTGTGGGTTTTCAGCAATTTGGAGTGATTCCTTTTGAGATTAGAACTTTGAAGAAAGGTCACACAGAGCAAAGGAGAACACAGAGGTTTTATATAGCAGAAATCGTTAGGCACAGAGGCACCGTTGGTGCGTAGAGGAACAGAGGATATTTGCGAGTTTAATTAATGATTTTGTCTACATCATTACAAAGCAGTGGTTTGCAAGATTTCTTAAAACGTTTTTACCAAAGCTATCAGCAACCCGTACACTACGGCTCTGTCGCTCTTTGTGCCTTCGGCACCTCCGTGAGATAGTCTGCTTTCATCTCCGTGTTCTCTCCCTCTCTGTGTGAGGTTTCTTCAAAGTTCCAATCTCAAAAGGTATCACTCCAAATTGCTGAAGATCCAAAAAACTTGCCCCTCAACACCAAGAGTGGTGACAGGGGCAAGAAAACGAAAATTAAATTAATAAATTAAAAAGTATTGCTATTGATATCACATCAAGGGCATATCTCAAAAACATGAAAAAAAAATCATTAATTCAGAATCTTTCAAAACCAAGTTTGTTTTCAATTCTGTTCTTTTCAATTAGGCGTATAAATACTTTCGCGTTCAGTGAGGGTTAGACGGTGTCTGGTACTGGTCCATTTTCTTCTTTTTTCTTTTTCTTCTTGTCTTTCCCTGCCTCTTCTGTCTTTCTCACCGATTCGTAAGAGTTTACAGACAGTTCACTCTTCAATTCTCTTCCAGGCGTAAAGACCACGCGCGGCTTAATCGTCTCGGTCTTAAAGGCCTTTTCCGTTGCAGCTCCCTCGCTTGAAAGTGTCAAGCGCATCGTGCCAAACTCTCCTAACTGCACGCTAAAGCCGTCACGAAGATAATGAGGCAGACAGTCCATGAAGTTTGCCAGTACGTTCTCTATATCACCACGTGTGAGCGAAGAACGCCCCGCAATGTCGCGCGCAACATCCCGCAAGGTTTTCTTCCCAAGATTTACAGGATTAGCATAGTACTTTTCTTCTGTCCGCTTCTGCGGATTCTTTTTCTTTTGGAGTTTAATCTTCATAATTGTTTTGTTTTTGAAAGTAAATATTTAAGTTTTTACAGCATTTCCATTCCTCGGAAATTCTCCTTCCCCCTCATCTATTTTCACTGTCAAAGGTAAGCCTTAAAATTACCTACGGTCAGAAGAAAATTTTCCTTTGTGAAAAATTTCTTTCCAACCATAGGTACGTAAATTTCTCACCGTAGAGAAATTTTCTTCCGACCCGTTAGAAATTTCTCGTTAACCCGTTTCCCATAAATTTCTAACACGTTAGAAATTTTCTTCAAACGGTTTGCTTATTTACTTTTTTTACCCCGTTAGGCACTCCCTCCCCTTTGGGGAGAGGGTCGGGGTGGGGTTTTAGGACTACTTGAACCCGCCGACTCTGTACCCGTTGCTGCGGTCGCCGTAGTTGTTCACGCTGACGTAACCACTGGCGAAGTACAGGTGGTACGCGTAGTTGCTGTGCCCTGGGTGAGCACTTGACGACCAATAGAAGCCGCCGTCGCCAACGCTGTACAGCTGACCAGAGCTGTAGTAACCCAAGACGGGCAGGTAGAAGTAATTACCTGCGTCGGCAGCGGAAGGGACACCTGAGTTGATACTACTGTTGGTGTTATTGTAAAACTTCCATGTTGTACGTAGGTCGGTTGTACCGTCGGCAGAAAACTCGGTGTTGTAATGGCCCTCACCTTGGAGCACGGACTTCTTCTTAAACCACATGCCGCCTTTATATAAATGACCCATTGTTGTCCATAATTCATCATCATCCCAACGTGGATCGCCGTACATTGCATACCAAGACAGCTCGTTAGCGTTGGGAAGAGTTGCAAAACTCTGGGTAGCGTCGAAGCGACCTGAACCGCCGCCCTCGTGGTACCAACGATTGTTAGCGTCGCTACTGCTCTGGGCGTAGTTTGATGAACTGTTACCATTAAGGGTTGGCTGACCTGTGTTTCCTGACAAGTGCTTTGTCCATTCGTAACCGTACCAATATTGATTCTGGGCATCCCACATGTAATATTTGTCGCCCTCGTAGTTCTTTACGTCAAGTTGTGCGGTCATATCGTAGTAGGTGTTCGAAGCGTATGCTGTGGATGTATATGTCTTTGTTATGGTGCCCTCCACATTTCTTGCCACGTCCTTTACCCAATAACGTACCCTTAAAGTATGAGTTCCTGGCTTAATCACCATGTAAGCTCCGTTAGTAGTTACGCTGGCGCTGTTGTTGGTCAGTGGGAAACCGTTTGGGTTGCTGCTACCGCCACTTGTGGTTAAGACTATCTTATTGCCGTCTGTTACTGTGGAAGCGTCTAATGCACCTGTAGTTGAGTTGACGGTGTATTTCACCGCGATATCGTCGTCTGAGGTTACTTCTACCTTTGTTAAGTAACAGTTCTGTAGAATTGTGTTACTTGTGTAAGGCTGGAAAACTAAGTAAGCTGGCTGATGCTCCAATTCGAACGCAAACTGATTTTTGCCTGTCACCTTATTTGCAGTAGCTGTACCGTAATCGCCTGCTGTGCCGAAGTGCGCGGTATTGTCTGGAGCTGTCTGGCTTTGGGCGGTTGAGATACTTACTGAGTTGCCGCTACTGTTTTTGCCCAAGTAATAAACCTTATAACTGCTACTTGCGGTAAACTTGCCTGGAACCATATACTTAAAAGCAGCCACCTTGCTCGTTGGAGCGTTCGTGCTCTTTCTCAATACGCCGTCGTCGTCCTTTACGTAGATATAATCGTCTTTCTCCCAATAGAAGTCACCGCTATTATAATTCAGTGACGTACGCGTCTTGTTCTCGCCACCAGCCACGAAGGTGGTCAAGTTCTTATTCTCTTCCTCGTTTGGCTTTGCTGGGTTCTGAGCCACGTCGTCCTTTGCGCAAGATGCAAAGGTCAGGGCAATGCCACACAGAGCGGCAAAAGATAATAGGCGCGTCTTTAACAAATGCTTTTTCATTGTCTCTTCTTTCTTTGTAATTGTAATCTTTAATCTGTTCATAACTCTCTCTAAACTTAGTCGTCCCATGAAGAAGTACTCTCCTCATTGTTCCCTTCCTCAAAGTGCTCATCATTCCATAAGCCGAAGGACTTCGCTGAAGCTGAAGGACCGCTGGCGTGGGTTGCCTTCCTGTGCTGACTCGGGAAGGACGTATCCATAAGATAAGTCGTTTCACTCACTTGGATTATCATGCAACATGGTGCAGAATAAACCTTCTTTTCTTGTTTCTTTCTCATTGCTTTCTTAATTTTAATGGTTCATAAAATAAATCTAATGAATTAATGATTTCTGAATATTTGTAAGTCGCTTTTTTTGCTTATCTTGATGTTGCTTGTGATCCTCCTTTTCTTCCTTGTCTTACCTCTCTTCCTCTAAAAGGCAGGCAGCATATCACTGCTGCCTGCCCGAACAATCAACGAGATAAAACAAACTATTATCAGAGAATTACAATTATTTGTTACGGTAATTTCAGTGCTTAAAACGTCCTTATTTTGCTTTTTTGACAGCTCGCAAACGGGCACAAAAAAGCGAACAAAGGAAACTCCGTGAAGTCCTTTGTTTACAACGGTTACGCCACGCTTCGCGCGCGCGTAGGATAAAACAAAAAATGTTGGCTTAGACGTTAGTAGCGCCTGTGTGTGTGTGTGTGTGTGTGTGTGTGTGTGTGTGTGTGTGTGTGTGTGTGTGTTAGCAAAATATCTGAGACTACCAAATATAAAGCACTAAAAAAGGCAAAGAAATCAAAGTTTCTTTGCTGCGCTATAGTCGTCGGATATGTCGTTAATAATCTCATCACGACCGCAAAGGTATAACATCTTTTTAGAACTGACAAGAAAATCTAAAAGAAATATGGTAAATATTTATCGAACAATATTAATACATTAGTAAGATGGTAGAAGAAAACGCTTTTATCCTCTTAAATCTTCCAACTGTGCGACAGTAATAATTCCTCTACTCATAGTCAATAACCCCTCACTTTGCAAGGTGTTGAGCATACGAGAGACATTTAGACGACTTTGATGTAACTCTTGCGCAAGGTCTTCCATCGTTATCCTTAACACTTTACGACCTGCTTGTGTAAGACAGCGAAGACGTAAAAAATTAACAAACTGCTGGCGAATGTCACTGGGCTGTTGCCTCCATGGGATATGACTCATTCGCTGTGCTTGCATAGAAATACTATTGAGAAGATTAAGGCGGAAAATAAGATAATTATCAAGTAGACGTAACACCTCAGACTTATCCAACGAAAGCAGGCTACAATCTGTCTGCGCTATAAAATCCTTTGTATAGCGTTGCATAAGTCCGAAGAAGTGTTCGGGCTGAATAACTGCTGGTGCCGACAATTCTTCCTCTATACGATAACGATGGTTGTCAGCATGACTTATCACACGAAGTGTACCATTCATTAGAAAGAATAGCTGTGTACATTTATCATCCATGCTTACAAGCGGTTTGTCTGCAATAAGTTTATGAAAGCCAAACTTTGTTTGCCCTACGATATCTGACAATTCATCCGTACTAATACCGATGAAAAGTGGCAGTTCGAGAAGTTTATCGTAGAGTTGGAGCATAGTAATAAAAAACATATATAGCCACCTTCTCAAGAGAAAAAGCGGCTATCTTTTTATTTAACAATTTTTCCTTTCATTGAAGGGCTATACCATACTTGCAAATTACCTTTCGCATCAGAATAGATGAAGTAAGCCATCAACTCTGGATGACGTTCGAGTAATTTACGTGCTTTCTCGATACCCATCACCATAAACGAAGTAGCATAAGCATCAGCTGTAGCACAGTTTTTAGCTAAGACAGTTGCAGAAAGAAGTGAATGCTGTACAGGATATCCAGTCTTTGGATCAATGGTATGAGCATATTTCTTTCCACCTTTATAATAGAAATTACGGTAGTTACCACTCGTTGCCATAGCCTTATCCGTAACATTCAATACCGTCTGTATCTCTTGATTAACCTTCACGCTATCATCTGTTGGCTTTGTAACACCAATCTTCCAAGGCAGACGCTGTTCACTATTACCCATCGTAACAATCTCACCACCAATCTCCACCATAAAGTTTTTAATACCATTACGAAGTAAGAAACGAGCAACAATATCAGAGCCATAGCCCTTAGCGATTGCAGAACAATCAAGCATAACACGCTTATCTGTCTTCTGAATTGTGTTACCAACAAGCTTCACCTTATGATATCCTACAACCTGATGCAAGCTATCTATAGCCTGCTTAGAAGGATGCTGACCAGTCTTAAAACCAAAGCCCCACATATTTACCATTGGAGCAACTGTGATATCAAAAGCGCCATCAGTTTCTTTAGAAATAGACTCAGCGAGTGTAAACACCTCACGAAACATCTCATTCACCTTCACAGGTTTGTTTTGATTAATCTGTGAAATCAACGAATTAGCTTCAAAAGTAGAGAAGGTCTGATTTACCTTCTTTAATTCTGCTTCTATCTGCGGCTGAAGATCTTCATTGCTTTGATAGGTAATATTATAAACTGTACCAAAGATAAATCCCTTGTTATGCTGATATGGCATTGAACGCTGACAACGAACAATAGCTATGGAACCGATTATCAACACAAGAAGAAAAGGAATTTGCCAATATAGTTTTTTCTTATTCATATAATGTTTTTATTTATTAAGAGTTAAGAGAAAGTTAGACTTAGAAGGGAATAACTTTTACAGTTAGGACGCACAAGCAGTACGTCCATTAGTAAAAACTATTAGAGAAACTAACAACAATTTCTCTCTGACTTCTAAATAACTATCTCATTATAGTTCAAAAAGTACATTAAAGGTAGCACCAAGCTGTGATGACCCACCACGACCATAACCAGGAACATACCAAGCTTCACCTATTTCTCCCATCTTATGAGCTACACGGAGTTTATAACGAACACTCCAACCCATACGAATAGGGCCTAAAATCTTTGCATCAACACTACCAACGAGTTCTGCCCAAAGTTGACTTCCCTTATTGCCAAGAGCACCATAAGAGGATTGTGTTCCCCAAATAGGGTCAGCAAGTCCTGGACTAAGAACATCATACTTAAACGAAGTGTAGCCTACTCTACCACCCACCATGAAGCGATAATCGTCATGCTTATTCTTAAGCATATTAAAGTCGCAACCCACTCGTCCATAAGGTGCACTCGTCTTAAAGTTCGTTCCTGTTGTTTCATCGGTCTTATCAGCTTGTCCTACACCTACTTCAACTACAGGGAAATATCTATCCTTGAGATTTACACGTAGCAAAGCTTCATACTGACCATATGATGCAAGCCAACGCATAGCAGGTCCAACGAGATCTACACCCACTGCTGCTCCCCTAAAGAAAGGAATACTATCCTCCTTTACCTTTGGCAAAGATGGTCGACGTTGCGCATTAGCTGTAGCTGAGCACAACAGAAATAATACATTAAGGATTAGTAAAAGTGATAAGTATATGTTCTTTCGTACCATCATAATCAATATTAGGATTACTGATTTCAACCTGACTCACACGTGTACCCTTTGCTGATACGGCAGTAAGGGTATGAAAGAATGCTGGCGGACAGTCAACACTCTCAAAATGACTTATATTTGTCTTTGACACCGTAACAGTATCAACAGTTGTTACCCCAGCCTTACTTATGAACACAAAGCGTAACTTGTCACTATCGCCACTATAGCTCATAGGCAAACTGAATTTTGTCGTGTTAACCTGTTTATTCAACAAAATCGTATCTGTTTTGTTCTCACGTATTACCGAGATAGTAAGTGTATCGTGCAAAGTATCGCCCTGTACAACATAATTAGCCCATACACCATTGGTTACAGGACAATCAATATCAGAACAAGAACTCATCCAGATTATTCCTCCAAAGAGAAGAGTAATCAAGAAAGCTTTACTTACTATATGCTTAATCTTGCTATAGTTCATTTCCTATTGAATTATATAAATAAGTAACATCAGTTGATAAGAGTTTTCAAACTTATTCTCACAGCTCTCCATTAAGTATGGCATATAAAAAGAGACTGTTGCTGTAATCATCTATCAAAAACTACAGAAAGGGGGACTTCTCCTACATTTCTTTCTCTATCTGATAGTCATTTCTGCGTGGATTACTGCGACTGATAAGGTCGCCAATAAAGCCGGCAAGGAAAAGCTGTGTACCCAATACCATCGCAACAAGAGCGATAAAGAAGGAAGCATGATCAGAAAGTAGGTCGCCATATACACCATTAACAAGCATAAAAACCTTTTCTACAATCAGCCAAAGGAATGCTATAAAGCCAATGAAGAACATAAACGAGCCCATCAAACCAAAGACATGCATTGGCTTCTTACCAAAGTTGGTGAGAAACCAGAGTGTCAATAGGTCAAGATAACCATTGAAGAAACGATTAATTCCAAACTTTGATTTACCATACTTACGTGCTTGATGCTGTACAACCTTCTCACCTATACGAACAAAGCCTGCTTCTTTTGCAAGATAAGGGATATAACGGTGCATCTCACCATATACTTCAATATTCTTCACTACATCACGACGATAGGCTTTCAAGCCGCAATTAAAGTCATGCAAATTATGTACACCACTAATCTTACGAGCCGTAGCATTAAAAAGTTTTGTTGGTATAGTCTTTGTCAATGGGTCATAACGTTTCTGCTTATAACCACTGACAAGGTCATACTTCTCCTCCATTATCATACGATAAAGTTCTGGTATCTCGTCAGGAGAATCCTGCAAGTCAGCATCCATCGTAATAACAACATCACCTTGAGCAGCATTAAAGCCACAGTAGAGCGCAGGGCTCTTACCATAGTTACGACGGAACTTTATAGCATGAACATGTTCCGCATCTTTATGATGTAAATCCTCAATGACATCCCAACTCCTATCTTTAGAGCCGTCATTGATAAATATTATTTCATACGTAAAGCCATTAGCGTTCATCACGCGCTGAATCCACGCGTGTAATTCTGGTAAACTTTCTTCCTCATTGTAAAGAGGAATAATTACTGATATATCCATATTCTATATTAGGAGTTTTCTATTAGAAATGAGGAGTTTATTAAGTTTAAATTTAAGATATCTGTCTCTTGCCTTTCTTAGACATAATAGCTGCAATAAATAGAGAGCATAAGCCACCTAACATTACGGCAGTAACAAAAGTGCTTGAGGCTAACGAGTAGGGTTGAAAAGCCTCTGGCAACGCTGCTATAAACTGGTCATATGGAACACCTATAGCTGCGAGAGTGCTTTTTCCCTCATTACTGGAATAGAGATTAGTAACCATCATGAGTAATTTCCCATTATCAAGATAATGCATATAAAGCCATTGCAGCAAGCTAAAGATAATTGCAGCATTAAAGAAAACACGTACACAATAAAAAAGACTACAACGAAAAGATATAACTCCATTACGTCCCTCCTCACGAAAAATCTTCAATCGATAAGCAACAAAGAAAGGAGTTGAAATAGAGAGTAAAAAACTAAATTGTGCCAAAACTGGCAGAATGGTTATACCCAACAAGCATGCGAAACTTGCTGCCCAAATGATAGCAAGATAAATACCATCATATCGAGTATAAGCTGTCAGTTGTTTAAAATCTTCATAAATCATGATACAAAAGTACGGAATATTTATTATAAATAATGTAGTACACTGCCAAATTTATGTTTTTTTGTTAAAAACAGAAAAAGTTTTGATTTCTCTTTGCCAGAAATAAATAATTTATATATCTTTGCACCCGCTTTACCAGCAATGGTAAAGCATTAGACGGGCAAGTCTCTTACGACCAGCTCCCTTTGAATCCCCCAGGACGGGAACGTAGCAAGGGCAGAAGGTTGTAGCGGTGCGATAGGAATCGCTTGTCCACCCCGCCTCTTTAGCTCAGTTGGCCAGAGCACGTGATTTGTAATCTCGGGGTCGTTGGTTCGAATCCGACAAGAGGCTCAAATTAATAGAATGACTAAGAACACAGAAGAAGGTATGTCGTGAGGCATACCTTTTTTGCATTATATGGCATCAGAAAAGTTTCTGATAACCTAATTGGAAGATCTAAAAAAAATAAGACGTCCCACAGAAACCCTAAATTATCAGGACTATATTTTATATTGGAATTACATTGTCAAGCAGGAGAAAGCCCCCTACTCCCAAATCTTCGCAGCGAGTTTGACAAATTCGACCTTACCATCAATGTAATCTGCAAAATATTCTGCTGCTGGTACACCATCAGGAAGATTACATGAGCCACAACCGCCACACGAAGGTGCCTTACAATGGAAACGTTCTTGAATAAACTCAATTCGCTCTTCTCGGTCTGAATATTCTATTTGTGGTGCTAACATCTAATTAACTATTTGTTTAAAAAGTATTTTATCTCCTTATAATAATCGATTTGCAAACTTACACAAAATATTCGATATATAATGAAATAATTACAAAAGTTTCAGCAAGTAAAAACAAAACAAGTTTACAAAACTTGCTTCAACTGTGTAAAATACTCCAACTTTAACAAATGAGGGTGTTCATACTCCTCTACAACTTCATGCTGCCATGTTGTATGAAAAGGAATATGAGCTGCCCAACCACCGAGTTTTAATACAGGTTCTATATCCGAACGAAAAGAATTACCCACCATCAATAACTGCTCAACATTAATAGAAAACCTCTCACACAATTGGTAATAAGATGCCTCTGTCTTATCTGAGACAACTATAATATCATCAAAATATGGCTTTAAGCCTGAACGATGAAACTTATTTTCTTGATCAAGCAGTTCACCTTTTGTAAAGACAACTAAATGGTATTCTCCTCTCTCATGTAAAACCTTCAAAGTTTCTTCAACTCCATCCATTGGCTTGCCTGGTAATTGGAGAAGTTCTTTCCCTAATTTTATAATCTTCTCAACCTCATCTGCTTTTAACCTTCCCCCACTTACCTCTATTGCATTCTCCAATAAAGATAATAAGAAAGCCTTACTCCCATAACCTAAAAGTGGCATATTTGCTGTTTCAACAGCAAAAAGAGCTTTAGAAATTTCATCGGCTGAGGCGTATGACTTTAATAGCTCACAATACTCTTTCTCTACCGCCTCAAAATAAGTTTGACACTCCCACAGAGTATCATCTGCATCAAAGGCTATTAATGATATATCTTTCATAACTTTATTGTTTCCACCTGCAAAATTACATTATTTATATATGTAACACAAATAACAGCCACAAAATAATCTCTATATTTAACTAACTACCTTAATGATGTAAGCGTCATTCTAAAAAGATCATTATAGACTTAACTTAAATAGGTTCTCCATAAAATTCAAATAATTATTTTCTTAGACTTTAGGATACATCCTTCAAAAAAAATCTTAGAAATGAAATAAACATCAATCCCTTTTGCCACCAAGAGTCCAAGCAAAAAAGTACAGGAAATTAGTAATTTATCCAATATTTTTTAGCCCAAATAATTTTTGCAGAATGAATAGTTTTATATAAATTTGCAACAGAAAGTTTATCAAAATGGAAAACTTTTGAAGAAGAAAAAATAGAAAAGTTATCCAAAACAGACAACTTTCACAAGAAAACAGTGTATAAAAATTACACCTTCTGATAGACAGTAATAACAGAGTTATAAACACCTAAAAAGATAAAATGAGCAATGGAAATGAAGAACTTTACAATCACAAAACGTGATGGGTCAAAGGATCGGTTCTCCCTCGACAAAATTATGAATGCTATTCTCAAGGCATTCGAAAGTGTCAACGAACCTACTGATTTGGGTACTTTATCAAAAATCATCGCTAACTTGAATATTCAAAACGACATCAAGGTAGAAGACATCCAGAATCAGGTTGAGTTGGCACTTATGAAAGAAGGCTATTATCAGGTAGCAAAAAGTTTCATCGTTTATCGTCAACAACATACTGAAGACCGTGAAACTCTTGAAAAGATGAAGTTTCTTTCTGACTATTGTGTTGCGTCAAATGCAGCTACAGGTTCAAAATTTGATGCCAATGCAAATGTTGAACATAAGAACATCGCAACACTTATTGGCGAACTTCCTAAACAGGGATTCATTCGTCTCAACCGCAGACTACTTGTTGATCGTATTAAGAAGATGTATGGTAAGGACTTGGCTGATGAGTATATTGACCTTCTAAACCACCATTTTATATATAAGAATGACGAGACAAACCTCGCCAACTATTGTGCATCCATCACTATGTACCCTTGGCTTATTGGAGGTACAAATTCAATTGGTGGAAATTCGACTGCGCCAACAAATCTGAAAAGTTTCTGTGGTGGCTTTATTAATATGGTATTCATGGTGTCATCTATGCTTGCTGGAGCTTGCGCTACGCCAGAATTCTTGATGTACATGAACTACTTTATCCAAAAGGAATATGGTAAAGACTACTGGGAGCGTGCTGATGAAGTTGTTGATCTTAGCCTAAGAAAGCGTACCATTGACAAGGTGATTACTGATTACTTTGAGCAGATAGTTTATTCACTGAACCAGCCTACAGGTGCCCGCAACTATCAAGCGATATTCTGGAACATTTCTTATTATGACCGCCCATACTTCGAGTCACTCTTCGGAAACTTCTATTTCCCAGATGGCTCACAGCCTGACTGGGAGAGCCTTTCATGGTTACAAAAACGCTTTATGACTTGGTTCAACCAAGAGCGTCTAAAGACTGTTCTCACCTTCCCTGTTGAAACAATGGCTTTGTTAGCAGAGAATGGTGATTGCAAGGATAAGGAATGGGGTGACTTTGCCGCTAAGATGTATTCTGAGGGACATAGTTTCTTCACATACATGAGCGATAATGCCGACTCACTCAGTTCATGCTGTCGTCTGCGTAATGAGATTCAAGATAACGGCTTCTCTTATACGCTCGGTGCTGGTGGCGTCTCAACTGGATCAAAGAGTGTATTGACAATCAACCTCAATCGCTGTATTCAGTATGCAGTCAATAACAACCTTGATTACAAGGAGTATCTGACGCATATTATCGAGTTGTGCCATAAGGTACAATTAGCATACAATGAAAACCTCAAAGAGTTACTACGTAATCACATGCTCCCACTCTTTGATGCTGGATACATCAACATTGATCGCCAGTATCTGACTATTGGTATCAATGGTCTCGTAGAGGCTGCAGAATTCATGGGACTTGACATCACACCGAATGAGGACTATAAGAAGTTCGTACAGACTGTACTTGGATTGATAGAAACACAGAATAAGGCTTTCCGTACAAAGGAAGCTATGTTCAACTGCGAGATGATTCCTGCAGAAAATGTGGGAGTAAAGCATGCTAAATGGGATTCAGAAGATGGGTATTTTGTTCCACGCAATTGCTACAACAGCTATTTCTATCGCGTTGAGGACAACTCGTTGACGATTCTTGACAAGTTCAAACTGCACGGAGCACCTTATATAGAACATCTAACTGGTGGTTCTGCACTTCACATGAACCTCGAAGAGCACCTCTCTGAGCCTCAGTATCGTCAGTTGTTGCGTGTCGCTGCACAGGAAGGTTGCAACTACTTCACATTCAACATTCCAAATACCGTCTGCAACGACTGCGGTCACATAGACAAACGTTATATGCACGAATGTCCACATTGTCATTCTCAGAATGTTGATTATCTCACTCGCATTATTGGTTACATGAAACGTGTTAGCAACTTCTCTGTACCTCGCCAGGAGGAAGCACACCGCCGTTTCTACGCAGGAGAAGATAAATATACAGTTAATACAACAAATGAGAAGTTATGTGAAGAAACGGTTACTGAAACCAAGAAAGCATAACAGACATTATTGTAACAACGCTTTAACTTACTAATAGGGCTGACAGACTTCACGTCTAATACACCTAAAATCATTTACGGACACACGCTTATGTGTGTCCGTATTTGTTTATATTCCTCTTCATAGAAAAAAGGAAACTAAGTAGTAGCTCGGATTAGGTGATTTTAAAGGTTGCTACTTTAATGGTCAGATAGCCGACGCAACGCTGTGTTACCTAACATATATAGACATGCCTTTGGAAAAATAATCACAAAACATCAAACCATGGGCGAACTCTTTTCGGATATGGAGGACGACCTCATGGCACTCATGTTATGGAAGAGAGTTCTTGCTTGTCTCGAGCGCATTCTTCGCGTTTTAGGAGAAACGCTTGGGGTGACACCCCCAACACCTTATGGCTACAATCAGCGGTAATAACAAAGCGATGTGCAAAATCCTCGTAATGGCTGAAGTATTGGAAAATGGGATAAGGTATATGGACACACTGCATAACCTCAGTTAGTCATGTGTTAAAAGTCAATGGATATAGGGGAACGACAGGCAAAGGGGAATGAGAAAAGACAATGTTTTAAGGGGGGTGGGAAACTTTAGTTATTTTGATAATTCCCATTTTAGAGCATTATCTCTGAAATTGAGCATATTAAAATACTCCTCAATGAGCCCACTTAATCTGGAATCAGTAACCTCTTTTGCAGTTATTAAATTCACTATTTACTCTTTAGTATAACCACTTATATTTTTATATACGCCCATCTTGCCTCAAATTTAATTTTATCACAATTCGCTTTATTCGTAAGAATAATGATATGTTCATTTCCTCGTAATCTCTCTATTCTAAAACAATAATTACTTCCATTATCTATATTAAAATTTATAATCCTCACCCCTATAAAATCAAATTCAATTTGAACTGTATTTACCTTGCAGTCTAACCATTTTAAAGGTAATTTATCAGGAAGTTCTGATGTATCTAATGTTAGTATAAGTTCGAGGTCTTCGCCTGGAACTACGATAATGTTTATTATTTCAACATCTTGGAGTTGAGGTATGTTTTTATATAGTGCTGTTAGACTACGTACATTTTCAAATAGTGTTATGTCCATCATTTATTTTATGAGATAATGTTTACTTATTTTGGGATTTCAATGTTATATAACTAACTAAAGTTTCCCACCCTAATAAATAGAGAAATAACAGTTTGTCGAATTTTCTTTGTAAATTAGTAATCGCTAAACAACTGATTTTAAAGACAAGACAACACAACAGTTATGGAAGCAAAAATAGAGAAAAAAAGCGAGTCATCCAAACTTTTGAGTATTAAAACTCGAATGAGTGATGATTTATTTTATCTTTTTGGTAAGTCTGGCTTTGGTCACTTGTTATCCCGCCTGTCATTGGAGAAACGCTTGGGGTGACGCCCCCAACACCTTATGGCTACAATCAGCGGTAATAACAAAGCGATGTGCAAAATCTTTGTAATGGCAGAAGCATTGGAAAATGGGATAAGGTATATGGACACACTGCATAACTTCAGTTAGTCATGTGTTAAAAGTCAATGGATATAGGGGAACGACAGGCAAAGGGAAATGAGAAAAACCTGTGTTTTAAGGGGTGGGAAACTTTAGATTATTATTTATTGTTTTTTTTATGTTATATACTCTAATAACGTTTCCGATTCGGATTTATTGTATACCCGTTGTTAGTACCCTTATAAGAGTGTTCGTCAATACCCTTGTATGGGTGTTCACTGATACCCTTATATGACTAATATCACGAGGCTTTATATTACCTTTTAATTGGGGTGGTATAAAGGTCTTCATCTATTTTTCTTCCCCTCTCATCAAACAGTGAGTATATCCTCTTTAACTCTGATATAAGCATTTGCTCGAACGTTTCCCATTGGAATAGGGAGGTTGCATCGTCTCTATCACAATAGTGCACGGTGCTTGTTCTTTTATCTATATAAAGATAAGAACCGTCCCAGTCATAACCGCCTATAAAGAAATGGTCGTCTGTGGCATTTCGAGGTCTTTCCCGAATGTTTGCCGTAATAATCGAAAACGGTTGGCGGCTTTCATCAGTGCTTCTTTTATAGTTTCTTCTTAAACCGTCTAAACAAAAGGTTCCAACCAATATGTCCAAGCCATTGCTTACATCTAACAAGAATTTTTTATAATCGATGGGAATTTCCATGCCCAATTCTTTCTCCAATGCTTGGACATCGTTCTTACTTAGCGGAGGATACAGGGTGTTTAGCCAAGCCTCGGGGGCTATATGGGGCGCTTTTTCTATAAGGATTGCACCAGTGGATTGGGATTCTTCAATACCCTGGTTCTGAAATCTATAAATTAAATCCCTATATGTTTTATTCATATTCTATTCTTCTATATACGCTATACTATTTATGGTAAAGGCTCATCATTAAAAATGAAGAATTTGACAATAGTTGATTTAATCTCTATTGATTTTCTTCCCACTTGATGGATTCCTGTAATTACCATTATGCCTACTAAGATGTTCTCCACCTTTCTTCACAAATTCAATATTTGACGGATCACCAGCATCTTCTGGATGTCCTTTTACACTATTAATGTGATGTCCTTCGTAACCCTTTACTTTTCCTGTTTCTTTTAATTCCTTTAATTCTTTCTTTGTCCATCTTCTGGAACCGCACCCTATCCTTTCCACCAATCTTTTCTCTGCTTTCCATGCATCTTTAACAGCTTTTTGTCTTAAATATTTAACTAAAGTTACCCACCCTAATAAATAGATAGAGAAATAACAGTTTGTCGAATTTTCTTTGTAAATTAGTAATTGCTAAACAACTGATTTTAAAGACAAGACAACACAACTATTATGGAAGCGAAAATAAAGAAAATAAGTGAGTTATCCAAACTCTTGAGTGTTAAAACTCGGATGAGTGATGATTTATTTCATCTTTTTGGTAAGTTTGGCATCAGTCACTTGTTATCTCGCTTTTCATTATAGATGATACCATGCTTGGGAAGAATGGCGTGAGAATGCAGGGTATTAGTCGTGTTTTCAATCATGTAAGAGGCAGATGTGTATTGGGCTATAAACTGCTACTTCGTGCATCCTTTGACAGCAAGACAACCATACCCTTTGTTTTTTTTCATCACTCCAGTCCAATTTGACAATATACAGCTAAGTGAAAAGTACTCCATCCCAATGGTGTTAGTACTTCGCACCAATGGTGCTTATCAACAGCACAATATGTGCTAAGCAACACTACAAGTATTTTAAAGTTTCTATATGCAAACTTATATCAAGATGTAAAAAAATGAATACTCATCTCAAACATTTGAATAGTTTAATCATCATTCTTAAACACAATCATTTGCGATTCCCTAAAACTTATTGGTATATCCATAATAACCAAATGGACTTTAATGCACCCATCCTCAGTATTCAGAGAACAAAGTATTTCTCTAAAAATAATTTTGCTGTCACTACTGTCATTCAAAATCATCATATAACTTGTTAGTTTACAGTAGTATTACATGAAATGTTAAAAGTGACAGCAACTTAAAATAAAAAATACTCTTGTAAGATGAGTAATATAATCCTTCTATTCGAGTATAGAACTTCAAAAAAACACATTTGCATAATCTTACCTTTATGCTTTAAACCAAGCAAATAAAGTCAATTCCAAACGTTAGTCATGTTCTTTTCATCACATTTTATTATAATTTCTCCACTCTCTTTATGTTGTTTTGATTAATATTATTATCTTTGCAGTGATTATTTCGAAATAAATATCTCTGTTTATCCGAGAAAGATGAGCAGACAGTAAATTCTAATCGTATAAATGAAACAATTCAGACTGGTGGACAACATCGTCGGATGGCTTGCATTCTTTGTTGCAGCTTTCGTCTACTGTTCCACAATTGAACCGACAGCCAGTTTCTGGGACTGTCCCGAATTCATTACAACAGGCTATAAACTGGAGATTGGACACCCTCCTGGGGCACCATTCTTTATGCTTACAGCCAATCTCTTCTCACATTTTGCAAGCGACCCAACAGAGGTAGCACGTATGGTTAACACCATGAGCGCATTGCTTTCGGCAACGTGTATCATGTTCCTTTTCTGGACCATTACCCACCTCTCACGTCGACTGATTGTGCGTGATGGTGAAGTTCCTTCACTTGCAAAAACTATCGCCATCGAAGGTGCAGGCCTTGTTGGTGCACTGATTTATACTTTCAGTGACACTTTCTGGTTTTCAGCAGTTGAAGGCGAGGTATATGCCTATTCATCAGCATTTACAGCTGTTGTATTCTGGCTTATATTGAAATGGGAAGATAATGCAGACAAACCTCATTCTGACCGTTGGTTGGTACTGATTACCTATATGACTGGTCTGTCTATTGGTGTGCACCTACTCAACCTCCTTTGTATTCCAGCCATTGCACTGGTTTACTATTATAAGAAGGTGCCAGATGCAAACTTGAAAGGTTCACTCTTTGCCTTGCTCCTTTCAGTAGTCCTCGTTGCAGCCGTTCTGTATGGTGTTGTTCCAGGTATTATCACAGTAGGTGGATGGTTTGAGTTGTTCTTCACGAATACACTTGGCATGCCATTCAACACGGGTACCATTATTTATATAGCCTTACTTATTGCTTCCTTCATTTGGGGCATTTATGAGACATATCAGGATAAGAACCCACGCCGTCAAAATATAGCATTCTTGGCAGCACTGGGACTGATTGGTATTCCATTCTATGGCTATGGATGGACAGCATTCTTTACAGGACTTGTTGTTCTTGCACTCGTTTACGTACTGCTTCAGTGGCAACGTCCATTTAACAAGGATGGCAAAAAGCAGCGTGTTGCACTTGTTTCTTCACGCATAAAGAATACAGCTTTGCTTTGTATGCTGATGTTGTTTATCGGCTACTCTTCATATGCTGTAATCGTTATACGCTCAACAGCCAATCCACCAATGGATCAGAACTCACCAGAGGATATCTTTACTTTGGGTAGTTATCTGAGTCGTGACCAATATGGTGACCGTCCATTACTTTACGGACAGGCATACTCAAGTCAACCTGCTGTGGCAGAAGATGGTATGCACTATAAGTTTGATGAGGGTGCACCAGTTTATGAGCGTAAGGAGAAGGCGTCTAAAGACGAGAAAGACTCTTACTTCATTGTCCGTCATAAAGCAACACAGGTATTCGAACAGAATATGTTATTCCCACGTATGTACAACCCTGGTTCTGCAGGTCTATACGAACAGTGGATGGGTGGTATTACTGGACATGATGTTGATGGCGTAAAGATGCCTACACAATGGGAAAACTTAAAGTTCTTCCTTTCTTATCAGTGTAATTTCATGTACTGGCGTTACTTCATGTGGAACTTTGCAGGACGACAGAACGATATTCAAGGTAACGGTGAACCAGAACATGGTAACTGGATTACAGGTATATCATTCATTGACAATTCGCTTTATGGTGACCAAAACTTATTACCAGATGAGTTGAAAGCAAACAAGGGACACAACGTCTTCTATTGTCTACCATTATTGCTCGGATTAATCGGTCTTTTCTGGCAGGCATGGCGTGGAAAACGTGGTATACAACAGTTCTGGGTCGTATTCTTCTTGTTCTTTATGACTGGTCTTGCCATTGTTATCTACCTGAATCAGACACCAAGTCAGCCACGTGAACGTGACTATGCTTATGCTGCATCATTCTATGCATACGCTATCTGGTGTGGATTAGGAGTATTGGCACTCTACGACTGGGCACGTAAACTCAAGGTTGCACCAGTATTATCAGCCTCTGTCATCTCACTTGTTTGTCTGCTTGTTCCTATCCAGATGGCATCTCAGACATGGGATGACCACGATCGTTCAGGTCGATATACTTGCCGTGACTTTGGTCAGAACTATCTTAATTCATTACAGCAGAAGGGTAATCCTATCATCTTTACGAATGGTGACAACGATACCTTCCCACTTTGGTATAACCAAGAGGTTGAGGGAGTGCGTACAGATACACGTGTTTGTAACCTTTCTTATTTGCAGACAGACTGGTACATCGATCAAATGCGCCGTCCAGCATACAACTCACCAAGTGTACCTATCTCATGGCCACGCCTTGATTATGTAAGCGGAACAAATGAGTATGTACAGATTCAACCAGAATTCAAGGAACAAATACGAGAGTTCTATAAGCAGGATCCTGTTTCAGCAAAGGCACAATTTGGTGACGACCCATTTGAATTAAAGAATATTCTCAAGTATTGGGTACGTTCAAAGAATGCTGACAGCCATGTTATCCCTACTGATACCATCTACATGACTATCGATAAGGAGGCTGTTCGTCGCAGTGGTATGATGCGTCCAGGTGATTCTATTCCAGATCGAATGGTTATCTCATTGGCAGGAAAACAAGCTTTATACAAGAATGATTTGATGATGCTTGAGATGATTGCTAACTGTAACTGGACACGTCCTCTCTATGTAGCTGTAACCGTTGGAGCTGAGAACTTTATGAACTTAGGTGAAAACTTCATTCAAGAAGGTCTCGTAAATCGTATTACTCCATTCTCTACAATGGACAATGCAAATTCTACAGGCATCAATATGCGTAACTTCGATACAGAGAAGACTTATGATGTCATGATGAATCGCTTCAAATGGGGTGGTCTTAGCAAGCCAGGACTTTACATCGATGAAACTGTAGCTCGTATGTGCTATACACATCGTCGTGAGATGGCTGACCTTGCACTTCACCTCATTGCAAAGGGTGAGAAGGCTAAAGCGTTGAAAGTATTACAGAAAGCTGAGAAGGAAATACCAAGCTATAACGTGCCAATCAGCTACATGAGTGGTTCATCAGATATGGCACGTGCATACGCATTACTTGGTCAGAAAGTAAAGGCACGCCAGCTGTATGATGATTTGTGGAAGATTTCACTTCAGTATGTAAACTACTATTTGAGTCTTGATCCTCGTCTCTTCAATATGTCTCAGAGTTCATGTAAGATGAATTTCCAGATTATGATGAATCTTGTTAACGAGAATGAGCAAGCTGATCGTGAATGGGCAAACAAACATGCAGCCCAGCTTAACAATCTTTTTGTAAGATTCAAAAATAGAGGTGGTGCATTGATGTAGGATTACTATAATCCTATTAAAGAGATTCAAAACTAAAAGCCAGAATCTGGTTGTCCTTAAAGACAGCCAAACTCTGGCTTTTTGCTTTACACTATCCGTTCTTAGCTTTACACAAACAGAATCTTAGTCGAATAGACGATAATAATATTAAAGTACAAATTCTTTCTCAGTCATTGAGAAAAGAGTTTAGGGATGTATTGAATAATATGCTAATAGAACAACCTGCACGTTGGCTACGTATCTTTTATCCACACGCTCTTTGGCGTATGGACAAGAACGATCACTCCATTTATCTCACATTTGATGATGGACCAATACCCGAAGCAACACCATTTATTCTCGACATACTTGACCAATTCAATGCAAAGGCAATGTTCTTCATGGTTGCTGACAATGTAAGAAAACATCCAGAAATCTATGAGGAAGTAATACGTCGTGGACATAAAGTGGGAAATCACACTTATCATCATCTTGGTTCTTTCAAACACTGGACACTAACCTATGCTGTAGATGTTACTAAGGCAGATGCACTTCTCAACACTCCTTATTTCCGTCCACCACACGGATGGTTACGCCATACAGTATATTGGTGGGTAAAACAAAATTATCGTGTTGTTATGTGGGACCTTGTAACACGTGATTATTCTAAATGGTTATCAGCTGCAGATGTTGTAAACAATGTAAAGCGATATGCTCGTAATGGGTCTATCATCACATTTCATGACTCTCTCAAAAGTATTGATAAACTTCGTACAGCACTCCCTGAATCATTGCAATGGCTTAAAAACCAAGGTTATGAGTTTAAAGTCTTCCCTGATGACCCTGCCGAAACATTTTAATCACACATTCCTCTATGGTATAAAAAATAAAAATATTGTGGTAGTAGTTTATGTTTCTCATTTAACTATCATCTAATTACACCCTTTCTTTCTATAAGGAAATTTAAACTCATTATATGTCATCAATAGATGCTTTATGCCCTAACATAAATAAGGAAGATTCAATTGTCGTCCAATCATCAACAATAAAATCTTTAGCACACTCTATGGGATTCTTTGCTTGTGGCATAGCAAAGGCAGCACCTGTTGATGAAGCTGTAGCACAGAAATATCGTAAATGGCTGGAGAATGGTGAAGAGGCTTCAATGGCATATATGACAAATTACTTAGAGAAACGACTTGACCCACGACTTCTCGTTCCTGGTGTACGGAGTATCGTTTCACTTGCTCTCAACTATGCTCCAGCTCAACAGCTACCTAAAGGCGAGTATCAAATAGCAGCATATGCACTTGGTTTAGATTATCATGACCTAATGAAGCAAAAGATGAGGGAATTAGCGATAAAGATAACAGAACGGTGGCAACTCCCCAAACAAGAAGAAGGCGAAGAACCCTCAGTACGTTGCTTCTGTGATACTGCTCCTGTCCTTGAACGTTATTGGGCACAGAAGGCAGGACTTGGATGGGTAGGACGCAATCATCAGCTCATCATTCCTCATGCAGGTTCTATGTTCTTTTTGGGTGAGATTTTCTTACCTTTTGATGTTGATGTATACGATGAAGCGATATCAAACCGATGTGGAAGTTGCCATCGTTGTATTGATGCCTGCCCTACTCGCGCAATCATCCCTGATGAAGATTTCCATGCAGAACGATGTCTTTCATATCAACTGATTGAAAATCGTGGAGAACTATCTGACGAAGCAAAAAGCCATATGGGTGATACAATATATGGCTGTGATCGATGCCAAACAGCATGTCCTTGGAATCGCTTTGCTACACCTAATACAGAACCAGCTCTCCAACCGAAGCCTGAGCTTCTCAGTATGAGCAAAGAGAAGTGGCACAATCTAACAGTTGAAGATTATCAACGGTTATTTAAAGGATCTGCAGTTAAACGAGTTAAATTCGAGGGTCTGAAAAGAAATATAACCGTAAAGAAAAAATAAGTCTTTCCTTAGATATATGTAGTAATAAAACCTCTTTAACAAGAGAGATTACTATACTTCCTACAAGAATAAGTTTATTTTATATTTGCTGTCACTTTTAACACTTTCTGTAACTATACTGTAAACTAAGTCTTTAGCCAAAGACCTTGAATGACAGAAGTGACAGCAAAATTAATTTTAAGGAAAAACATCTTATTATCAGTACTCAGTAGTAAAGTGCATCATCTATCTCAGTACTTTTAAAATTCTTTAGAAAAAGGAGTCAAACACAATTAAGAATCTTATCAATACCCCATTCAAAAAATGAGATGGACCAAATAAGTTACCATTATATCTACCTACAACGCACCATAAACAACTTTAATAGTAACATTTGTTCCCACTTTCTAATTTGGCACCAACTTTGTTGCATTTAATATAGAGAAATAAAACAAAATATTATAAATCAAATAAAGAAGATACAAACATGGCTAAAGTAGAAAAAGGAATTGTTTTCACTTCAAACAGTGTGATTGATTATGCAGAAGGTGGCGTAGTAAGTAAAGAATTGGTACACAGCAATGCTGGTAGTGTTACTTTGTTCAGTTTCGATGCTGGCCAAGGACTTTCAGAGCATACCGCACCATTCGATGCTTTCATTCAGGTTGTTGATGGAAAAATGGAATTGACCGTTGAAAACATAAAGCACGTGATTAGTGCTGGCGAAAGTTTCATCATTCCAAGTGGTGCACCTCACTCTGTGAATGCACCTGAGCGATTCAAGATGATTATAACAATGATTAGAGGGTAGGTTCGATTAGTTGACAAGTTAACGAGTAAACAAGGTGCTTGATAGAATATAGGCAATGAGTTAACGGGTTGACAAGTTAACAAGTAAACAAGTTACTTAATAATAAGATTTATAATAACTTATTAGTTGGTTAATAAAACGAGTTGGCAAGTTGAAATGATTAAAAGGGATTGAATCCTTCTTATCAAACAACTTGTCAACTCGTTTACTTGTCCACTCGTTTACCTGTCCACTCGTTAACTTATCAAATTGTCAACTATCTTCTACTTCACAATAGCTTGATAATCCTTTTCAAATGAACGAGGATGGCGACCTATCAAAACAGTATTCAATAAACAGTTAGCAACCAATTCTTCATTTGTAAGGTCAACCTTAGGTTCTTTCTTAACTTCCTTACCAAGAAGAACTTCCCACGGACCATTAAAGTCATGGTCATCTGCTCCATAGAACATCTCGTTAGTATCTGGATCTTCCATTAACTGATAACGAATCTGCTTCTTTGACGCAACTGGGTTAAGCGTTAACAATAAATTGTATGCATTACCAAACTGCACACGCAAATGGCGACCTTTAGGAAACATAAGTCCTATCTGTGGATAAATTTCATCAAACTCGTAAGCTTGGAATAACTCTTTTAGCTTCATAGATAATGTTGTAATATATTATCAATTAATACTTTCGACACACCATTGTAATGATGCAGACGAACCATTATAAATGCAAAGTTACATTATTTTTTTGATACACTTGCAAGTTAGAACATTAATTCGTATATTTGCAACGTATCACTAACCAGGGGTTCATTTACTGAAAATGATTCCCCATAAACATTCAATACACATGAGAAGAGACCAAGAAATTTTTGACCTTATTGAGATGGAACACAAACGCCAGCTCAAAGGTATGGAGCTGATTGCATCAGAGAATTTCGTCAGTGACGAAGTTATGCAAGCCATGGGATCTTACCTAACAAACAAGTATGCTGAAGGTTATCCAGGCAAACGCTATTATGGTGGTTGTCAAGTGGTTGACCAAGTTGAAACACTTGCCATTGAGCGCGTAAAGCAACTCTTTGGTGCTGAATATGCCAATGTGCAGCCTCACTCTGGTGCGCAGGCTAACCAGGCTGTGTTGCTTGCCGTGCTGAAACCAGGCGACACATTCATGGGACTTGATCTTGACCAAGGCGGTCATCTATCTCATGGTAGTGAGGTGAATACATCTGGTATCCTCTATAACCATGTTGGCTATACATTGAACCGTGAGACTGGTCGTGTTGACTATGACGAGATGGAGCGTCTCGCACGTGAGCACAAGCCAAAGCTTATCATCGGTGGTGGTTCTGCTTACAGCCGTGAGTGGGATTATAAGCAGATGCGCAAGATTGCTGATGAGGTAGGTGCATTATTAATGGTTGACATGGCTCATCCTGCTGGTCTTATTGCTGCAGGTCTGCTCGATAACCCTGTAAAATATGCTCATATTGTTACCACAACAACTCACAAGACACTCCGTGGTCCTCGTGGCGGTATTATCCTTATGGGTAAGGACTTCGATAATCCTTGGGGTTTAACAACCAAGAAGGGTGATTTGAAGCCTATGTCTATGCTCTTTAATTCTGCTGTATTCCCTGGTAACCAGGGTGGTCCATTGGAACATATTATTGCAGCTAAGGCTGTTGGCTTTGGTGAGAACCTCCTACCAAGCTGGAAGGAATATGCAACACAGGTGAAGAAGAATGCTTCTGTTCTTGCTCAAGCACTTGTTGAGAAAGGCTTCAGCATTGTTAGCGGTGGCACAGACAACCATTCTATGCTGCTCGACCTACGTCAGAAGTATCCAGACCTTACTGGTAAGGTTGCTGAGAATGCACTTGTTGCTGCTGACATAACAGCTAATAAGAATAAGGTGCCATACGATGAGCGTTCTGCGTTCCAGACCAGCGGTTTGCGACTTGGAACAGCTGCTATGACAACACGTGGCTGTAAGGAAGATATGATGTTACTCTGTGCTGACCTTATTGATGAGGTATTGTCAGACCCAGAGAACGAGCAGGTTATCAAGCGTGTACGTGAGAAAGTGAATGTGACGATGAAGGACTATCCTCTCTTCGCTTACTAAACACAAGATTTATAAAAGATATTATACAATAGAGGTGTACCAAATGATTGGTACACCTCTATTCGTAAAATTACCATATAACAAAATTAGCGTTTTCCAATACCCCACATTATCCATTAGCAATTTACAATATTCAATAAAACGGGTATAATATCTCCTAAATTCTCATCTTCAATCATTGTAATACAGCTCCGCACACATCGTGTTGATGCCCAGCACATGTCGTGCGGTGGGTAAACCCCAATGGTGCTAAGCACTAAACACAATACACGATGTAAGCAACTTCTTACATACCAAACGGCTTATGTATTCTCAGAACAATACTAAAGTAATACATAAGCCGTTTTTATGAGTTCATTAATACAATCCAATTCAATGGAATGTAAACTAAACTAACATTCCCCTACTCTCCCGTATAGAACTTAATAAGTTTTGTAAGTCCTAAATTGCAAGCAGGACAGAATTCAGGGTGCATATTTGTACGCATACGGCAGTCTGGATATGCGCGATAAACACCATGCTGAGAATAGCCTGCAGGTTCATAAACACCCACCTTCCACTTATCATAACGTGCATTAGGTTTATCAAGATCAGCTGGCTGAGGAGTTGGAACTGGTGTCTTCTTGTTAATAAGATTCTCCCATTTTCCATGGAAGTCAACTAAAGTTGTAAGGTTTGGCTCCCAAGGTTCTACATCAGTTGGATACATATTAATCTGCTCCTTTTCGTATGCATATTCATCACCCAGACCAGCAAAGGAATGTCCAAATTCATGTACAACAACAGGCTTGAAATAAGGATTACGCACCATTGAAAGGTTATAAGAGTTCAGAATACCACCGCCGCCATACTTCTCTGTATTTACAAGTACGATGATATGCTCATAAGGTGTACCAGCCAACCAGTCATGTAAATCCTTTAGATGCAATGTTGTCAGATAACGGTCACTGTAGAATGTATCAAAATGTGAGTGAAGTGCCGTGTTTTTCCAAATACCCTTTGATGGTTCAGACGTACCACTCTCCATAGATGGTGACTTAACAGCTACAACATTAAAGCGTTGACGCAGTGACTTAAATGGCTCATGCGCAAAAAGAGCTTCATTAGCAGTGCGACAATCTTCTATAAAGTTTGCCATCTCCGCCTCTGTATATCCCTCTGCAACATAAGCAATGTGAATACAACGTGTCGTGTCTGCAGCCTTTTGCAATGTTTCGTAAGGTGTTACAGAACGTTCACCAATGTGACGAATGAGAATATCCTTTGGATTAACAGTATGACTCATAGATACTGTTACCTCACGACGGTTGTTCCTTAGTTCTACTGTTATATCTACAGAATCCTTTGGGAAAGGAACGAGAAAGACATTTTCAAATGCTTTACCAGAAGGTTTCTTTGCCTCATCATACGTCAACCATTCCTGAAAAAGTGTTGAGAATGAATTTCGATAAATAACCTTTTGTGTACGATGGTCACGAACAATAACTTGACCATTTCCCTCGACAGGCACCTCAGCCAATCGTTCATGCTTACCATACCATCGTGGTATGCGTGACAACTCGTCTACAGCAATGGCCTGATGCTTAGCATTACCTGAAAAAATGTAATCAAGACGAAGCGTTGCATCCTCAAAGTAATGATTAAAATCCTGTGCTGCGGCAGTTAGTGTGACAACCAAGAACAAGAGCGTGATATTTTTTTTCATAAGGTTATAATGAATTAGGTTTCTACATTATGATCTATTACATCAATCATGAACAGGCATTTGTATAGCTTTACGCCTATTCTCAATTAGATAAATATCATACCATATATTATCGAATACAAAGTTATCAATAATAATGAAAAAGTCAAAACGAAATACCATAAATCACAACTGAAAAACACATAAATTATAAAACAATAAACAACAAAGAACTGTCTCAGCCAGAGTAAAGTCTATACTAACCCAAAATCGTTCATTAAAATACACTATAGATAGTTTGTTACTATGGCATTGTCTCCTAACATCTTTAATTTCTTATTCTTTGTAACTCAACATAGCTTACTTGACGTAGCCTGCTCGCCTGCACCCAAAAGACAAACACTCTGATCAACAATAAAACAAAAAGTGTGCAGGCTATAATGTGCAATTTAGATTTAAGAAACCAACAATATAATTTACCTTCCTTATAACTAAAATATATATCGCTTAACTACAAAACTAATAACAAAAACATAAATCAAAAATTTGGCTGTTTGTTTTTTTTAATGTAACTTTGCAACGCAATACCGCCGATATGGCTCAGTTGGTAGAGCAACGCATTCGTAATGCGTAGGTCCCCGGTTCGAGTCCGGGTATCGGCTCCATTTGCGGAATTAGCACATCGGTAGTGCACGGGCTTCCCAAGCCTGGGAGGCGGGTTCGATTCCCGTATTCCGCTCACTGATTATTAGATATAAAAATAAGGACAACTTAAGAAAGTTATCCTTATTTATTATTACAAGATTCAGTAGCATCTAAACAGTATCTTTTGGGGGGCAGTAGATATTTAGTGGGGAAAGGCATATAGTTTGGCAAGTCTAAAAAGAAAGAAACTTTTATCTACAACTCCTCTTAAGTTAGCCCTAAATAGTTTTATTTTTGCATTGAAGGATTCCGCAGCAGCGTTTGTAGATCTGTTAATATAAAAGTTAAGTATGTCTTCGTAATGTTCGTAGAAAGTTGCAGCAATGACATTAAAGGAATGAAAGCCAGCTTCTGCGACGTTATTATACCATTTTGCCAATGATAGTCTGGCTGCATCTTTGATAGTATTCTTAGCAAAAATCATTCTTAGCGAATGTGATAAACCGTAAGCCTTTTTAATGTCAGGATATTCTCTGAACAGTATTTTGGCTCTTAGCTTCTGTTCATCAGTCCATTTCTCTGATGATTTGAACAACAGGTACCTACTTCTTACCAGCAGTTCACTACGTGTATCTCCATTTTCAAAAGTCAGTGGTTGATACGCTATCTTTTCTAACTTCGCATTCTCTTTCTCGTCATTTGCTTGCTGTAAAGCTGCCCAGCGATACTCTATTCTCATCTGTTGCACGGCATCACTTGCAAGTTTCTGTATATGAAAGCGATCAATCACTCGTTTAGCTTTTGGAAAACAATGCCTTACAATCTTACGCATACTATCGGACAAGTCCAAGGTGACCTCTTCTACAGCTTCCCGTTTCTTCTCATCTATCTTATCCAATACCTTGCAGACATCCAAGGATTTGGTTCCAGCAACAATGGCTACAAGACATCCTTGCTTGCCGTGTTTGTCCCTATTAGTGATAATCGTATAGAGTTCACCATTGGACAAGGATGTCTCGTCTATTGCTATGTTCTTACCAATATTATCCTCAAAGAGAAGCCACTTCTGAGCATGAGACAACTGATCCCAGGACCTGTAACCGCTTAATGTTTCCTTGTATTGTTTCTCAAAACTACGTCCATTGATATGATAGAATTCCTCAAGCGTACGGCAGGTCACTGGGGATGTCTCCATACGTTTCTTTTAAAAAAGCTCCGAACTCTTTGGAATAACGAGTGCCGGAGGCTGTAATATCTATCTGCAAGGGAAGAGAGAAACTCTTACCTGTACGAATATCTATCCAGCGACGTCGACGAAGAACCAAAATAACCTTATGGTCACGAATCGGAAAGTCCGTCACCTCGACAGCTTCCATAAAGCCTTTTGATTCAAAATGAAGATCATCGGAAAGTTCTTTCTCCATCTTCTCATCAAGATAAATACGTAACAATGAAGTATCAGACTCTATCTTAACAATAGAGAAATAATGTAATACATCACTGGGTAAAACGAATTCGGCTAAATGATATAGATATTTTTCTTCCATGATACAAAGGAAAGAAAAATATATTAATTAAGAAAATTTCCCCACCTTTTTTCTACTGAGCCTCTTTTGGTTAAGACATGCTGCTTCCATTAGACACTACTACTAATCCCAACCTTTAATTTCTACAATATTATAATCAACATATTTCTTATCAACGACGATAATGAAAAATGGTTGTGTAAAGTAGGTTTGTGCCTTTCCTTGTTCTAACTTGTATTGCAATTCAAGACGCTTCTTCTTTAAAGTCAATGAAAGAGGTGCCAAGTCTGTCTTCCGATTTGTTTGCGGGAGAATATAAGCAATTGCAAAGTTCTTATTAAAATCAATCTTGGTTGGTTCACCGCCCTTACCCATAAAAGCTGCCTCACCAAACTCTTTTGCAAGAGTTTCCTGTGAAGTAATCTTCTTTATTATCGGTTTGGTCTCATTACCAATATGAAAATAATTACGAGCTTCTGTATAACTTACAATATTAGATTTCTCTACCCCCATTTTAGAAGTGCCACATGAAGATAACAACAACATTGTAGCTGCAAAAGCAAGCAAAAGTTTCTTCATCATAATATAATTACTATCAAATATTTTTATAAACACTATACTTCTCTAAGTGAATATGAAAGAGTCACTTAAGTAGTTTTTACATCAAATGTGACTGACATTTTACCAATAATATCTGTCAGCAAAGACAAAAGTAATTAAATTATGTCATATTATCACTTTTAAGCAATTAAAATTAGTTAATTTAACACATGGCACATCTTTTGCTTATATAAGATTGTACAAAGAATGATTCAATGCACGAATTTATTAACAAAATAGAATAAAATATGGCACATGGACATGATGTACTCCATATGATGGAGGGTAATAGTTATGAAACAAAAGAAGATTTAGTAAAGGCAATTATAGAGCACTTCGGTGAAGAGGAGCGTTTTCATACTTGTTCTATAGACGGAATGAACGCTGAGGAATTAGTAGATTTCTTGACAGAACGTGGTAAGTTTATGCCTGCTAAAGGGGGATTCACTGTTGATACAACTAAGATTTGTAATCACTAAGATAGTGAAAAATTGAGGTAAAAAATATAATAAACTTTAGAGTTGAATCTAAAAACATTTGATTATGATTAAAATATATGGAATGAATACTTGTCCTGACTGTATTGCAGTTGATAAGCGCGTAGAAGGTGACAACCGTTACGAGGTAATTGATATTGGCTCACATATAAAGTATCTTAAAGAATTCCTCCGTCTTCGCGATAACAATGCAGTGTTTGATGAAGCTAAGAAGCACGGATATGCTGGAGTTCCTTGCTTTGTCCTTGAGGATGGTACTGTGACACTGTCACCTGAAGAAGCAGGTATCAACCTTAATGAGGCACCAGCAGCATCTTGTCGCCTTGATGGTTCTGGCTGCTAATAGAGTAGATAAAAATAGAATAAAAGCCCTCGACAATCCGTGGAAATAACTCCATGCATTGCGAGGGCTTTTGTTTTTCATATAAATTACTTCAAATTATGAATAGTAAAACAAAAAAGCACTCCATATTGGAGTGCTTTCTATAATAAATCAAATTACTTCAAACTTTACTTTGCATAAGCAACAGAACGAATCTCACGAATAACCGTAATCTTAACCTGTCCTGGATAGGTCATTTCATTCTGTATCTTCTCTGCAATCTCAGAACTGAGCTTCTCGCTTTCTGCATCATCCATCTTGTCAGCACCAACGATTACACGGAGTTCGCGACCAGCCTGAATAGCATAAGTCTTTGTTACACCTGGATAACTCATTGCAATCGCTTCAAGATCATTCAGACGCTTGATATAAGCTTCCACAATCTCACGACGAGCACCTGGACGAGCACCAGAGATAGCATCACATACCTGAACGATAGGTGCAAGAAGTGTAGTCATCTCAACCTCATCGTGGTGAGCTGCAATGGCATTGCAAATATCTGGTTTCTCCTTATATTTCTCAGCAATCTTACCTCCATAAAGAGCATGTGGTAAATCAGTCTCTTCGTCTGGTACCTTACCGATATCATGCAATAAGCCTGCACGCTTTGCCTTCTTTGGATTCAAACCTAACTCACTTGCCATAACAGCACAAAGATTTGCTGTTTCACGGGCATGCTGTAAAAGGTTCTGACCATATGAAGAACGATATTTCATCTTACCAACAATACGAATCAACTCTGGATGGAGACCATGAATTCCAAGGTCAATAGCTGTACGCTTACCTGTTTCAATGATTTCATTATCAAGTTGTTTCTTAACCTTAGCAACAACTTCTTCGATACGTGCTGGGTGAATTCGTCCATCAGCAACAAGCTGATGAAGTGCCAAACGACAAATCTCACGGCGAACAGGATCAAAAGCTGAAATAACAATAGCTTCTGGAGTATCATCAACTACAATCTCAACACCTGTTGCAGCCTCCAAAGCGCGGATATTACGACCTTCACGACCAATAATACGTCCCTTCACCTCATCGCTATCTATATGGAAAACGCTTACTGAATTCTCAATAGCTGTTTCGGTTGCAACACGCTGGATGGTCTGGATGACTATTTTCTTAGCCTGCTGATTAGCATTTAGTTTTGCTTCATCAACAATCTCATTAATATATGAAGCTGCGTCAAGCTTTGCTTGATCCTTCAAACTTTCAATCAAACGCTTCTTAGCTTCTTCAGAACTAAGACCAGAGAGTTCCTCGAGTTTCATTCGCTCCAGCTCCTGCATCTTCTCAAGATCCTGCTGCTTAATCTGCAGCAGCTTCTTCTCATTATCAACACGCTGCTGCTGCTGATCAACATCCTGCTTACGACGATTAATCTCTTCTTGACGTTGATTCAATGCAACCTCACGCTGCTTCAAGCGATTTTCACCCTGCTGAATCTTCAATGTGCGCTGTTGAACCTCTTTCTCGAGTTCACTTTTCTTATTAAGAAACTTCTCCTTAACTTCAAGAAGTTTCTTTTCTTTAATTACCTCTGCAGCTTTCTCTGCTTTATCCATTGTATCTTTGTATTTTCCAGTTAAGATATAACGGAAAATAGCAAATCCACCAGCACATCCTGCTGAAAGGCATACCACAGCTATTATAACTGTTACTATTGGACTCATTGATTCTTTTTATGATTTAAATTAAATATTCTCACTATTACTTCAGTGCATCTTCAATTTCTGAAGTGAGTTTACTGAGAATATCATTGAATGGAGCAGTATCATTACGTACACCTTCTTTCTTATATCGCAATGCAATATCCAACATTGCCATATATATAATATCCTTATCCCCCTTCTTACCCTTAAAAAGAGTTGAATAAGTATTAATTGTGTCGGTAATAAGCTTGGCTGCCGAACGATAATACTCCTCATCCTCTCGTGGAACGTTTACGGAGAGTTCTGCATCATAGACATGCAATCTTATATGTAACTTATCGTCTGCCATTATATTCTGTTTTATTTCTCACTTAGAAGTGTGATACACTTATTTACATCTCGGATAAGTTTGGCCACACGCTTTTGCGCAGTTTCCATATCACCATCCGTAACTTCAAGCATTTTAGCCATCTTCAACGAGTTATAATCAGCTTCTGCTTGAGATAACTCACCCTGCAGTTGCTTTATCTCCTGGTCACGTTGGTCGACAAGCGCATATAACTCGTCATTTTCCTTCTTCAGTGCTTCGTACTGAAGAATCATCTGACGAACACGCGTCGCAAACGTATTCAGAATCTTCTCATTTGCATTCATAGCTAATCTATTCGTTTTGGCTACAAAATTACATTAAAGTTTCTATTTAAGCAAATATATGCTTAATTATTTTGACTCTGCCTCTTCAGCAGGTTTAGGTTCCTTCTTAGCAAGTGAAACTACTTGATAAACGAAGTCTGTGGTCCATTTACGACTAAATCCAAGACGCTGATTATATTGGCGAACTGACATAACAGCCTTAATAACACCTGGATCAGAGAAACTATTCTTTTCGTATATGTCATTTACAGTCTTCTCCGTCATCGTATAGATAGCTTTCTTGAAAAAGCCAGGAACACGCAACTTAAACTTCATCAAATTACCCACAAGCATCATCAAATCTTGTGTGAAACCTTGGAATTGATAAAGATAAGGCTGAATATCCTGCATCTTCTTACAATTCTTTTTGATACTTGCATCTATCTCATCAAAGAAGTTATCATCAACATTATAAATATTTTTCATAGTCTTTCGTACGCTTGCTTTTTCGCCAGGTCCCAACTTATTATTCAACGTAGGGACACGGAAAGTCTGCTTGTAGGTACGTAAATCTGGAAGCATTGCTAAATTATTGATACCCAAACGAGTTGCAAGCACTGCTTGAAAATAAACTCGAACAAGTGTCATATAGTCCTCCATACCACCAGTCTTTGACTGTGTAGCATCATTCTTCCCAAAGAGTTTTGATAAGAATCCCATATCTTTTGTTTAAAGTTTTAAAGTTATTAAGATGCACTTTTAATTTTTACTCGATTGCAAAGTTAATAAAAAAACATGAAATTCACCTATTCAGTAAATGATTTCTCATTTTCACAGCTTTTAATTAAATTAAATTTATTACCTTTGCAATCAAGATAGCAATATTGCAAATGAAAGCATGTAACAACAAATACTTAACGAAAGGATTGGTTGTCCTCAATGACTTGCTCATATTGAGTACAACCCTATTACCACCCATATTTACACTTAAAGCACATATGGTAGGATACGACTATAGGTATTTAGCGTTAAAGCATATAAAGGTAAACAATAACTACTAATTAAAAAACAGATATCAAACCACACTATTATGAAAGGAATAGTTCTCGCTGGCGGTTCAGGCACACGCCTCTACCCTATCACAAAAGGAATAAGCAAGCAGCTTATACCAATTTACGATAAACCAATGATTTACTATCCGGTATCAGTTTTGATGCTGGCTGGAATTAAAGAGATCCTAATCATCTCTACCCCATTTGACTTACCAGGCTTTAAACGTCTTTTAGGAGATGGAAGTAGTTTTGGAGTACGCTTTGAATACGCAGAACAACCTTCACCAGATGGTCTTGCGCAAGCATTTATCATAGGCGAGAAGTTTATTGGGAATGATTCTGTTTGCTTGGTCTTGGGAGATAATATTTTCTATGGAGCAGGCTTCAGTTCATTATTACAAAATAGCGTACAAATGGCTGAAAAAGAGAACAAAGCTACAGTATTTGGCTATTATGTAAATGATCCTGAGAGATATGGTGTTGCTGAATTTGATAAGACTGGAAAATGTCTTAGCATAGAAGAAAAGCCCGAACATCCAAAGAGTAACTACGCTGTTGTAGGACTTTACTTCTACCCTAATAGTGTTGTTGAGATTGCGAAGAATATTAAACCATCACCACGAGGAGAGTTAGAGATTACAACTGTCAATCAGTGTTATCTTAAAGAAGATAAATTAATGGTACAGACTCTACAACGTGGTTTTGCATGGCTTGACACTGGCACACATGACAGTTTGTCGGAGGCAAGTACTTTTATAGAATGTATTGAGAAACGACAAGGACTTAAGGTTGCATGCTTGGAAGAAATAGCATACAAAAAAGGGTGGATAACCACAGAGAAGCTTCGAGAAGAAGCACAACCAATGATTAAGAATAACTATGGTAAATATCTCCTTCAGCTTGCTGAGGAGAAGAGTAATCCAAAATAAATTCCTTACTGAATGATAAGAAAAGTAATAAATATGGAAGAAACAACTAAATTAGAGCAAGGGAAGGAACTTGAAGTTAATGAAAGTAACTCCTCCTTTGATTTTGCCACCTTGTATCGAACCATTGTACTCAACTGGTACTGGTTCGTACTGTCATTAATTATTTTCGGTAGTTTAGGAGCAATCTATCTTAGATATGCCACACCAATGTATCAGTCTACTGCAAAGTTGCTGATCAAGGACGAAAGTAATAGCAATAGACGTGGTTCCTCTTTACAGAACATGTCAAATCTTGGTATTATCTCAAATTCAACTGGTATTGATAACGAGATGGAGATTCTGACATCACACTCTATTGCAGAAGATGCTATTAGAGACTTGAAGTTATATGTTAACTACACAACAAAGGGAAGAGTTAAGGATATTATTCTTTATCGCAATCAGCCTCTTAACGTTGATGTAGATCAGACTCATCTTGAAAGATTGAATGCTCCTATTAACTTGAGCATCACAAGAGACAGTTTAACTTACACTGTTACTGGAACTTACTATGTACCAACTAACGACAATTCAAATGAAGGTCCATATTCTATTAATAGAAAGTTCACCAGCCTTCCTGCAACAATAGCGACTCGTGCGGGTATTATTACGATTAGTCCTAATTACGTACATTCATTAAAGAATGCAGATGTTCTTAATGTAAGTATTCTCTCACCAAGAATGGCATCTAATAAGTATGTCAACGAACTTCAAGTTGCACAGACAGCAAAGTCAACCTCTATTGCGCAGCTACAGCTTACAGACGAAGTACCACAGCGTTCTCTTGATTACTTGAAGCAGTTAGCAATTGTATATAACCGTCAAGCAAATGAGGACAAGAATACCATTGCACTTCGTACAGATAAGTTCATCAATGATCGTTTGGGTAAGATTAATGCCGAACTGGGCAAGACTGAAGGTCAGTTGCAGAACTATAAACAGCAAAATGGTATTGTAGAGTTGAAGATGAACGCAGGTAACTCTGTAGCAAATCAGAATAGCTCTGAATTAAAGCTTGCAGAGGTTGAGACACAGATTGAATTGTTCAATACAATTGCAAGAGAGGTTGAAAGTTCATCTCGTAATCTTTCTCAAGTAATTCCTTCTAATGTAGGTTTGGATGACCAAAGTTCTACATCTCTGATTAACAAATATAACGAGTTAGTACTTGAGCGTAATCGATTACTCCGCAGTGCTTCAGAAAGTTCTCCTGTTGTAGAGCCACTTACAGCACAAATTCGTGAGCTAAATGGTAACATTCGTCGTGCGATTGGTGCTGCACGTCAGAACCTACAGATTCAGCGTGATGCAGTTTTGTCACAAGTTAATAAGTTTAATGAACAGGTTGCTGAGACTCCACAGCAGGAACGAATGCTGACACAGATTGACCGTCAGCAGGAAGTAAAGTCTGGTTTGTACTTGATGTTACTCCAAAAGCGTGAGGAAAACAACATTTCTTTGGCAGCAACAGCCGATAAAGGTAAACTTATTGATGACCCACAGTTGTTAGGTAAGATTAGTCCAAAGTCAACATCAATTATGCTTGTTGCTTTACTAATTGGCTTAGTACTTCCAGTATTGGTAATCCTTATCTTACAATTCTTCCGTTATAAGATTGAGGGCCATGACGATGTTGCTCGCCTTACCAAGTTACCAATCATTGCAGACGTTGCTATTGCAAGTAATAAGGCGAAGGGTAAAGCAGATATCGTTGTACATGAAAACCAGAACAACCAGATGGAAGAAATCTTCCGTTCAATGCGTACCAACCTTCAGTTTATGCTTAAGGAAGGACAGAAGGTTGTACTCTTCACTTCATCTACTTCTGGTGAGGGTAAGACCTTTAACGCAGCAAACCTTTCTGTTAGTTTCGGTCTCTTAGGCAAGAAAGTTATCTTGGTTGGTCTTGATATTCGTCGTCCACGTTTGGCAGAGTTGTTCGGTATCAACGATCACAAGCATGGTATTACAAACCTTCTTGTAAAGGATAATCCAACGATAGAAGATATATATGAGCAGATTTTGCCTTCAGGAGTTAATAAGAATCTTGATCTCCTCATGGCAGGTCCAATTCCTCCAAACCCAGCAGAGCTTATTGCACGTAATTCATTAGATATTATCATTAATCTCTTGAAGGAGAAATATGATTATATCATGATTGATACCGCACCAGTCGGTCTTGTTACAGATACTCTTCAGATTGCGCGCGTTGCAAATGCTTCTATCTATATGTGTCGTGCAGACTATACTCCAAAGTCAAGCTTCAACTTGATTAATGCACTTGCAAACGAGAAGAAGTTCCCTAACATGGCTATTGTTCTCAATGGTATTGACATGTCTAAGAGAAAATATAGCTATTACTATGGCTATGGCGGTTATGGCAAGTATGGTAGGTATGGTAGAGCAAGCTACGGTACAAGCTATGGACAGTATGGAAACTATGGCAATTATGGTAACTATGCTAACAGCCACTATGGCAATAAGCACGATGACTCTATAAAGCGATAAACTAACAGACAATGATTATTGCAGTTGACTTCGATGGAACCATCGTAGAACATAAATATCCTAAAATCGGTAGCGAAATCCCTTTCGCTACCGATACGCTTAAAATGCTAATTAAAGATGGTCACCAACTTATCTTATGGAGCGTCAGAGAAGGCGAACTACTCCAAGAGGCTGTTGATTGGTGCCATGAACGTGGGGTAGACTTTTGGGCTGTAAACAAGGATTATCCTGAAGAAGAAAAAGAGAAGAACAATCATTTTTCAAGAAAGTTAAAGGTAGAAATGTTTATCGATGACCGTAATCTTGGTGGATTACCAGACTGGGGAACTATCTATCAAATGATTACCAATAACGAAACATGGGAAAGCCGTAACTTTGCGCATCATTCGTTTGAAGATCATAAACCACCTAAGAAAAAGCACTGGTGGAATTTCTAACAAATTAAATAGGATACTCTACAAGGGTATCCTATTTTATTTGTACTATAACTTACCAACAACACTACGTGTGCGGAGCATCAGCACCATATGTGCGGAGCATAAACACAATATGTGCTAACTTACAACACATGCATAAAGAACGAATAGTGAGAGGCGTTATAGCGAAAGAATATATTGGAAAACATAAACACTAAGCCTATATAAAAAGAACTTGCCAAACAAAAATAAGTTTCAATAAAAAAGATGTATCAAATATATTCATAAAATAGAATTACGATATATTTGATACATCCCCTATCTAACCCAAGTTTAACACCCACCTTCGCCTAATTGTTACTGTCACCATACTTTCCTCGTTTTTCTTATGGGCTCTGTGTCCTACAAATTTTATTCTTTTTGAATGGTGAGTGTTTTAAGTTCAACTTATCGTATATCTGTTTTGCTTGCTTCGAAGGACTACTGCACTGGCGCATCTCGATGGTTTCACCTAATGGATTCTTCCCTTTTGTGGTGACGAGCTTTTGGATGCTCATACGTCGTACAATCTCAGTCCAGTAACTGGATTCTCCTTCTCGTTTTAATTGACAACGGATAGTGTTTACCACCCAGTAGGCTAATAAACCGAAGAAAAGGTGTGCGTCGCTTCGCTCATCTTTCTGATGATAGATAGGACGGAGGTTGAGATCATTCTTTAGTTGTCTGTTCGTACATTCTATCTCACGAATGAGATTGTAGTATTCCCATGTTACACGTTCAGAAAGTGTCCTGACATTGCTGCGGAGGAAATAGACTCCATGACCAGATTCCATTGCCGAGAGGTCTTTTATCTCCCAGTCTACACGCAGCATCTGCTTGGGTTTCTTCTCATTTTTTATGTAGCTTATCTGGTAGAACTTCGCTATAGAAGGGTACTTCTGTATGGCACGTCCTGTACGTTCAACAACCTTTTCATAGGTTTTTGTTCCACCTTTCTTGGAGATTCCTTCGTTTATCCTCTGCAGTTCCATCTCAAAACGCTCTCTCCAAACCCTGTTCATGGACGACTCTGTCATAGCTTTCGAAGGAGATGTTATTTCGAGATAATAATCCTTATCATCCTCTGTCTTAATCTCTTTCAGCGTTATCTTCTGCCGACGGGCATCCATTACCGTAACACTCTTGTTATCATCACTGAGCGTATAGTCCTTCATTTGCGTACGGGATACGCAGAGATAATTGTAACCCTTTTTCTTTATTAACTCCAAGTTCTCTTCTGTGGCAACACCTGCATCCATGACAACAAGCGTATCTTTGGTTCTTGATGGATTCCTCTTTGCCAGCGTATCAATCATATTGGGTAGAGACTTGGAATCTGCTGTATTACCCTCCAAGATAGAAGAATAACGTATAAAACCTTCTTTATTGATACATAATGCAAGTACAAGTAGCTTACAATCAGAGCGCTTTTCTTTTGAACGACCGAACTTGGCTTTATCGCTATTACGCTTGCTACCCTCGAAATAGAAGTTGGTTAAGTCGAAGAGCATCAACTTGTTGTCTATATTAAAGAGAACGTCAGTAATGCTGCACAGATGATGCTCTAACTGTTCCTTTAGTTCATATAATTTATCAGTGATTTTATACAGAGAATTGATTCCTGGTGTCCAGCCAGGAACTCCACTATAAAGTTCAGCGGCAGCCGAGTTATCGCGCAAATAATAATAAGATGAACGTTCAGAAACAGCATATACCGTGCGAACAATCAATGCTGACAAAGCCGTGTGTATTGCATTTTCCGTCCAGCCGTTTTTGCGCAGGAAACCCTCTAATTGCAGCTTGTCTATTGTCTGCTTGCAGAGCCACTCAGCACCAACATTCCTTGCGTCAGTATAGTTTGCCGTCTCAAGGTCTATGTAGTTCTCATATTTTCTCAGCGACCTCTGCTCTTCCTTATTAAACCGATCGATTCCACCTTCTTTCTCCATACGGCTCCACCATTCGTCAGCCTTTGCCTGTTCAATAGGAGTAAGACCGTCAAGGTATTCTTTGAAAAGCGAGGGTGTACTTCTGTTTTTGAAGCGTTCGGTAAGAGCGTATGCAATTTTTCGAACCTGTACAGCAGTAAGTGAAGGTTCGAACCCGATGTTCAAAAGAATTAGCGAATGTACATGACCCTGCACATCACGATATGACTCCTTGATGCGATAATAAGGAGCCATGTCCCCTGTGGCAGGGTTGAATCGTGTCTGTACATTTGCGTGCATGAGTGCAAAGTAACAAAATAATTTTGATATGACTGTGTCCTACAAATCAGATTTTACTCCTCGTTACAATACCCTATACTTGATTATCAACCATTTATCAAATTGATACTACACAAAACATCCCGAAAATTTATGAAAAATAATTTTGCCGGTTAAAATTGGGCTAAAAGTGATTTGTTTTAGCACCCCTGTAAGTTTCTTACTATCAACAAGTTGCAAAAATAGATTTAAAAAGGTGCTTAGTAAGGCTTCAAAAGGGCATCTTTTGCAAGCCAATTGGGCGTTATTTGCAAGCCATTTTATGGTCTTTATAAAATCAATATACGAAAAATACGGACAAAAATGCGTCTTCAAAACTTGGAAATGATAAAGTTTACCTTTTGTATTTAGAATTATAAGAAATATCAAACAGAGCAACTTTAAGTTTCTTACTGCAAACTTAGAGTTGCTATAAGTGACTTATTATATAATTGCTTTAGCTCGTCCCTTTATATATTGGATAAGTCTTATATCTTTTCTTATCTTTGGATGGAACAAACAGATATGCCTTACGAAAGGTTTTCTATATTCTTTGGGGCTTACTTATTTATATCTGTGCATTTATATGCTGTAAACACCAAGAGAACTGAACATTGAAGAGCACGTTCCCAACCTCCTCCCCCTCCCTTTTCTAAAATCGACTAACTGACAATTTGTCTAAAACAAACGACAATTTGACACAAAACACCTATAGGCACAAGGTTTGAGATATAGGCAATAGAAACAAAAAATAAGAACAAGTTCCGAAACCTATTATAAAGGTGTAGGGCTATAGGAAGGAGATTTAAATATGACATTTGAGAAATTTACAATCAAAGCACAAGAAGCTGTTCAGAGTGCGATAAACATTGCACAGCGAAATGGACAGCAGACCATTGAGCCAGTACACATATTAGCTGGTGTAATGGATAAAGGAAAGGACGTAATAAATTACGTCTTCCAGAAAATTGGCGTCAATGCACAAGCTGTGGAGACTGCTATTCAGAATGAGATGAGCCACTTACCAAAAGTATCTGGTGGTGAACCTTACCTATCTTCTGAGACCAATCAGGTAATGCAGCGTACTATAGAGACCTCTCAGAAGATGGGTGATGAATTCGTTAGTATCGAACCGATGCTGCTCGCCCTACTTGCGGTGAACTCAACTGCAAGCCGTATTTTGAAAGATGCGGGTTGTACTGAGAAGGAGATGACAGCTGCTATCAATGATCTTAGACAAGGTCAGAAGGTACAGTCACAAAGTGGTGATGAGAACTATCAGTCATTACAGAAATATGCACGCAACCTTATCGAGGATGCACGTGCAGGAAAACTCGACCCAGTGATTGGTCGTGATGAGGAGATTCGAAGAGTATTGCAGATTCTTTCTCGTCGTACAAAGAACAACCCTATCCTCATTGGTGAGCCAGGTACTGGTAAGACAGCTATCGTTGAGGGCTTAGCAGAGAGAATCGTTCGTGGTGATGTGCCAGAAAACCTAAAGGACAAGCAACTCTATTCATTGGATATGGGTGCGATGTTGGCTGGTGCTAAGTATAAAGGTGAGTTCGAGGAGCGTCTTAAGAGTGTTGTTAAGGAGGTGATGCAGGCTGATGGTAACATCATTCTCTTCATTGACGAGATTCACACATTGGTTGGCGCAGGTGGTGGCGAAGGTGCCATGGATGCTGCTAACATCCTTAAACCAGCCTTAGCACGTGGCGAATTGAGAGCTATCGGTGCAACAACACTGAATGAATATCAGAAGTATTTTGAGAAAGATAAGGCTCTTGAGCGTCGTTTCCAGACCGTATTAGTAGATGAACCTGACGAGTTGGATGCTATCTCTATCCTTCGTGGATTGAAGGAACGTTATGAGAATCATCACAAGGTACGTATCCAAGATGATGCTTGTATCGCAGCTGTTAAGCTTTCTGAGCGTTATATCTCAGACCGCTTCTTGCCTGATAAGGCTATCGACTTAATGGATGAGGCTGCAGCAAAACTACGTATGGAACGCGACTCTGTACCAGAGGAGTTGGATGAAATCAGTCGTAGATTGAAGCAGCTTGAGATTGAGCGTGAGGCTATTAAGCGTGAGAACGACACAGAGAAGATTGCACAACTCGACAAGGAAATCGCTGAACTCAAAGAGCAGGAACATGGATTCCGCGCTAAGTGGGAAGGCGAACGTGGACTGGTGAATAAGATTCAGCAGGACAAACAAGAGATTGAGCAGCTCAAGTATGAGGCTGACCGTGCCGAGCGTGAGGGTAATTACGAGCGTGTTGCCGAGATTAGATACTCACGACTAAAGCAATTAGAAGACGATATCAAGAACATCCAACAGCAGTTGCAAGCGACACAAGATGGGCAAGCTATGGTGCGCGAGGAGGTTACAGCAGATGATATTGCTGAGGTTGTGAGCCGTTGGACAGGTATTCCTGTCACACGAATGTTACAGAGTGAGAAGGATAAACTGCTCCACTTGGAGGATGAACTACATAAACGTGTCATCGGACAAGATGAGGCTATCACAGCTGTAGCAGATGCGGTTCGTCGCTCACGTGCAGGATTGCAAGATCCGAAGAAGCCTATTGCATCCTTCATCTTCTTAGGTACAACGGGTACCGGTAAGACTGAGTTGGCAAAAGCATTGGCTGATTATCTTTTCAATGACGAGTCTATGATGACGCGAATTGATATGAGTGAGTATCAAGAGAAGTTCAGTGTAACTCGACTCATCGGTGCGCCTCCAGGATATGTAGGCTATGATGAGGGTGGTCAGTTGACTGAGGCTGTACGCCGCAAGCCTTACTCTGTCGTACTCTTTGATGAGATTGAGAAGGCACATCCTGACGTATTCAACATCCTTCTGCAGGTGTTGGACGATGGTCATCTGACAGACAATAAGGGACGAACAGTGAACTTCAAGAATACGATTATCATCATGACGTCTAATCTTGGTTCACAATACATCCAGCAACAGTTTGAACATCTTAACGATACTAACCGTGAGGAGGTAATCGACAAGGCAAAAGTTGCGGTAATGGATATGTTGAAGAAGACGATACGTCCTGAGTTCCTCAACCGTATCGACGAGACTATCATGTTCTTGCCATTGACAAAAGAGCAGATTGGTGATGTTGTTCGTCTGCAGCTCGAAAGAGTTAAGGATATGTTAGAGCCACAGGGTATTGAACTTCAGTGGACTGACCCAGCCATCAACTATCTTTCAGATGTTGGCTACGACCCAGAGTTCGGTGCGCGTCCTGTCAAGAGAGCTATCCAACGTTACGTATTGAACGACCTCAGTAAGTCATTGCTTGCAGGTACAGTCAACCGTGACAAGCCTGTTATCATCGACAGCTTTGGCGAGGGCTTAGTATTTAGAAACTAGAAAGGATTGTATTTAGAACTGAAAAAAGGATGTGTCCAGGCACATCCTTTTTAAATTTACATGTAATTTGCTTGGTTATAAACGATTCCTCAGATGCAATCCAACTTAATAAGGAGTGTCTAATAGCAGACATCAAACAAATTATTTTCAATATACTAAAAGTAGGGGCAGACGCTCCCGTCTGTTCGCTTAAATACATTTGTTAGTCAATGTGTTGTTGCTTACATAGCGGACAGACGAGGGAGTCTGTCCCTACTGGTAATGCTAAAAGCTCAAAGGTCAGTGCTGAAATTATATACGGTTAGCCGAAAATTTTTATTTGATAAAAATATTTTTCTAACCGCTTCCCCGTAAATTTCTAACCGTATATAAATTTACGGGGAACAGTATATAAATTTTCTTCTAACACGTTCCCCGTAAATCGCAAACACGTTGGAAATTTACGGGGAACAGCATATAATTTTTCTTCCAACAGCATACGAGTTTCTTTCTAACTTTTAAGTCAGAACTGTTAACATCAACGAAATGTACTTTCGTGGGGCACGGGTGTCGGACTCGTGCCCCACGGATCCGACACCCGTGCTTGATGAATTTGGCACCATAATAAGAGGCATAAAAAATAGTTCGCGAACAAAACAAAAATTGTTCGCGAACAAAATCAAAATTGTTCGCGAACTCTTTTTAGATTCTTCGCGAACAATTTTCTGCGTTTCTTATCAGTCGTTTAAATGCGTCTTAATTTCCCTTTGATTCCTCCGAATCAGCCTCCGAAAAATCAGAAGCAGATTCATCTTCTTCGTCAAAGAAATAATTAGCCTTTGCTTGTCCGCCACCGCCGGGGCCAGGACCAGGTCCAATAGGGATGGAAAGACAAATAAATTTCTCAACATTCATTTGCACAGCGGTACATTGTGGGGCGTTATAGGTTTTCTTTTTCATTGTTTGTAACTCCATTTGATTAAATCTTATAAAACTTCTTTCCATTCACGATGTAAATCTGACCACTTTCGAGCGCGTTATAATCGTTACCTATCAACTTGCCGTCAACAGAATAGAAAGGATATTTTCCGCTCTTGATGTCCTCATTTGTTTTGTTTTCGAGCGATTTAATACCGGTTGTATTGTTGTCTTCTTCGTCAAGCACCATTAAGAAACTCTTTGCTGGCACGGCACCTGTCGGACTACTGATAAAGCAACGGAAAGGAGCAATATAGTCGTTCGTTACGCCATTCTGCACTGCCCACCATTTGTTACCGTTCAAGTAATAAGCTTTCTTAGCATACGCCTTGTCGTTCTTTATTCTCAACGTGGTACCGTAGAACTTCCAATCGCTATCGGCACTTGCCATAACGGCTGTGCTCTCAATATCAGGCGTTGCGGGAACAGTCACATTGTGCATTGTCGGCAATGTATGGCTTGCGCCATCGGTTATCTGTACCAAGTAAGGCTTATAAGCCTCTAATCGTGTGCCGGCTGGAACAGGTGCAAAGCAGAAAGCCTTGTCGCCGTTCTCGTCAAATCCTTTTCTTATCAATGTGTAGGCGCGCATGCCATTTGGGAGATCGGTTGGATAAGGCAAGTAAAGGGTGCTAACTGCTTTGCCAACAACGTTGGAGAATACACGCTCGTATTTCGCTTGTGTAGCGGTGAACGTGCGTGGGCTCTCAAAGTCTTCTTCATCATCGATATGTAATGATGCACATACACCATCACGCACAACATTATCAGAACCTGTAAAGTTCGACTTCATGCGCCGATCGTTGAATTGGAAGTTCGTTGTAGCTTTAGTAAACAGAAGGGCATTATCGTGCGTAACAAAGAAAGCTAGATTTTGCCCCGGATCACCTGTAATATTATCCAAAGGACATTCCGAGAAGTCATAATAAAGAACATTACCTATAGCTGTTTCATCTTTCGCAAAATCTGCAGGTGGCCAACCTGCTAAGCCAAACTGACCAAACTCAGAAATATGATTTCCAGGTTCCGCAACTATTCTTCGTATGCAGGAATGAAAAAGTATCAACTGTGAACCTTCTAATGAAGCAGGAAGTACAAGTTTTTCAATCTCAAAGTAAGTACCGTTCATAAATAAACCTGACACAGATTTTACGGGATAAACATTTGTGCCATTACTGACTGTTGATGGCAAATGAAGGATATCCCCAGTATATTTACGATAATTCTGTGTCACTCCGAATGAATTGACAGCTGCTCTGTCTACCCACATTGGTCCTGTCGGACCATTGGTTATAGGATCCTTGATCAGAATTGCAGCATCACCAGCCGTATTCAGTTGATAAGTCCATATTGTTCCTTCTGAATCTGTATAGTGATATCTCGTTTGAGCAAAAAGGCTTCCTGGCAACAATCCTAAGAGAAGCAATAAAAGCGAATAAATCTTTGTTTTCATTTTGTTTGTTTTGAATTAAACTTGTTATTTTGTTTGTTATTTCTAGAATAATAGTCATTCTTATTTTGCCCTTTTTCTTCTCAATGATAGACACGAAAAAACAAACAAAGGAAACTTACGAAAAGTCCTTTGTTTACTGGCTTTACGGCACGCTTCGCGCGCGCGTATGCGAGAAGAAAAAAATGTGTAATTTACGCCTGCTCTACTAGAGAGAGAGAGAGAGAGAGAGAGAGAGAGAGAGAGAGAGAGAGAGAGAGAGAGAGAGAGAGAGAGAGAGAGAGTATACAATTATTTGGAACTACCAAATAATTTGCTATCTTTTTCTCGTTTTGAGATGTTAAAGAATCCAATGCAATAGCACGTGCATTTACACCTTTATTATATAAGGCGCAAACGTTAGCTTGATTGAATTTCGTTGTTTGTAACATCATTATTAATTGGGTTAATTCTCACTCAACGGGCGCAAAGGTAAAAAGAAATATTGGAATAACGAAAGAATTAAAGAAAGAAATATGAATTTAACGAGAAAATAATGGGATAAAAGATTGAGAGAATGCATACTTCACCTTATATTATATAAAGAAATTAGGCTGTGAACCTTGTTTTACCAAGGATTCACAGCCTAAATATCAAAACTAAGAAAGTATCTACATTTCTTCCACCGCTGCTTGTGCCGCAGCAAGTCTTGCGATAGGCACGCGGAATGGAGAACAGCTAACGTAGTTAAGACCTACACGATGGCAGAACTTAACAGAACTTGGCTCACCGCCATGCTCACCACAGATACCACACTTGAGGTTCTTGCGAGTCTCACGGCCCTTCTCAACAGCCATTTTGATAAGCTGACCAACACCCTTCTGGTCGAGAACCTGGAATGGGTCAACATCAAGAATCTTCTTCTCTAAGTAGCTTGGCAAGAAGCTGGCGATGTCGTCACGGCTATAACCGAAGGTCATCTGAGTCAAGTCATTTGTACCGAAGCTAAAGTATTCAGCCTTCTGTGCAATAACATCAGCTGTCAAAGCAGCACGAGGAATCTCAATCATCGTACCCACCTTGAATTCAACCTCAACGCCTTCCTTCTTGAAAAGTTTATTTGCAGTCTTGCGAATAATGTTCTCTTGAATATCCAGCTCATTAACAATACCTACCAATGGTACCATAATCTCTGGCTTAGGATTGAAGCCTTCCTTCTTCAACTGAACTGCAGCACCGAGGATAGCCTTAGTCTGCATTGCAGTAATCTCTGGGAATGTGTTACCCAAACGGCAACCACGAAGGCCCAACATTGGGTTGCTCTCAGAGAGTGCACTTACACGACTCTGAATAAACTGAACACTAACACCCATCTCTTCAGCCATGACTTCCTGTCCCTTAAGGTCATGTGGAACGAACTCATGCAAAGGAGGATCGAGCAGACGGATGTTAACTGGTAGACCGTCCATACACTTCAAGATACCGTAGAAGTCCTGCTTCTGATAAGGCAAGAGTTTGTCAAGTGCCTTCTCACGCTCCTCAGTAGTGTTTGCGAGAATCATCTCACGCATAGCCTTAATCTTCTCGTTCTCAAAGAACATGTGCTCTGTACGGCAAAGACCGATACCAACAGCACCGAAGTTGCTTGCTACTTCTGCATCGTGTGGAGTATCTGCGTTGGTACGAACAACCAACTTGCTATACTTCTTACAAAGATCCATCAACTCAGCGAAGTCACCTGTTACCTCAGCTGGACGAGTCTTAACCTCACCGAGATAAACTTCACCTGTTGAACCATTCAAAGAGATATAGTCACCCTCACGGATAATTGTTCCGTCAATCTCCAAAGTACGCGCCTTATAGTCAACCATGATTGCACCAGCACCACTGACACAGCACTTACCCATACCACGAGCAACAACGGCTGCGTGTGAAGTCATACCGCCACGAGCTGTCAAGATACCCTCAGCAGCAGACATACCTGCGAGGTCCTCTGGAGATGTTTCAATACGAACCATGATAACTTGGCGACCATCCTCGTGCCACTTTGTAGCATCGTCAGCGAAGAATACAACCTGACCACTTGCAGCACCTGGAGAAGCTGGCAAACCACGTGTCAACACATGTGCCTGAGCCAATGCCTCCTTATCGAATACTGGGTGGAGAAGTTCGTCGAGTTTGTTTGGCTCACAACGCATAAGTGCTGTCTTCTCATCAATCTCACCCTCATGGAGCAGGTCCATAGCAATCTTAACCATTGCAGTACCTGTACGCTTACCATTACGAGTCTGGAGGAACCAAAGTTTACCTTCTTGTACTGTAAACTCCATATCCTGCATATCGTGATAGTGCTTCTCTAACTTATCTTGGAGTGCATAGAGCTGCTTGTACAACTCAGGCATAGCCTCTTCCATTGAAGGATATTTAGTTGCACGAGTTTCTTCGTCAATATTTTGCTGTGCAGCCCAACGAAGTGAACCTTCCTTTGTAATCTGCTGTGGAGTACGAATACCTGCAACAACATCCTCACCCTGTGCATTGATAAGATACTCACCATTAAAGAGGTTCTCACCAGTACCAGCATCACGAGAGAAGCAAACACCTGTTGCAGATGATTCACCCATGTTACCGAATACCATTGCCTGAACAGTTACTGCTGTACCCCACTCTTGTGGAATACCCTCCATCTTACGGTAGAGGATAGCACGCTCGTTCATCCATGAATCGAACACAGCACAAATAGCACCCCACAACTGCTCCATTGGATCATCAGGGAAGTCCTTACCAGTCTGCTCCTTGATAGCCTTCTTGAAGAGAGCTACAAGCTGCTTCAAGTCTTCAACAGTCATCTCGTTGTCGAGTTTAATTCCACGCTCAGCCTTAACCTGCTGGATAATTGCCTCAAATGGATCAATATCTTCCTTGTTTACAGGCTTCATACCCAAAACAACATCACCGTACATCTGTACAAAACGACGGTAACTATCGTAAGCAAAACGCTCGTTACCCGTCTTTTCAATTAATCCGGCAACCACTGCATCATTAAGACCAAGGTTAAGGATTGTATCCATCATACCTGGCATAGAAGCACGTGCACCAGAACGTACACTCATCAGGAGAGGATTAGCTGGGTCACCGAAGGTTGAATTCATCAAGCTCTCTACATGCTTAACACTATTCTCTACTTCTGCCTTCAGCAAGCCTACTACAGTTTCTTTACCTTTCTCATAATACTCAGTACATACATCAGTGGTAATTGTGAAACCTGGAGGAACAGGTACACCGATGAGATTCATCTCAGCCAGATTGGCACCCTTGCCACCAAGGAGATTTCTCATATCAGCCTTACCCTCAGCCTTACCATTACCAAAGGTATAAACTCTCTTTTCGCTCATAAGTTAAAAATGATAATAAATTTTAGTTATTTCTATAGTGCAAATATACCAATAAATAGGTAAAGTAACAAACTTTTCTATAAAAATTGCTATCTTCACCTTACATTTTTGCTTTGTTAGCGAACACAGACTTGATAAAAACTATCAAGCAGACTACAAACGGGAAAAATTTAGTAACTTTGCAGCGAAATACAAAACAGATTATGAGTAGAAAAAGAAAGCCATTACCCATTCTGGAGAATGTCACAATAGAAGCTGTGGCAGCCGAAGGTAAATGTGTTGCACATGTTGATGATAAAGTTATTTTTGTTCCTTTTGTTGTACCTGGGGACGTAGTTGACCTTCAGGTGCGCAAGAAGAAGCGTAGCTATTGTGAAGCTACAGTCGTTCGATTCATCAGTAAAAGTACTGTACGTCAGGAACCTATGTGTGAACATTTTGGTATCTGTGGTGGATGTAAGTGGCAAAACCTTCCTTACGAAGAACAGTTGAAAGCAAAGCAACAGCAAGTATATGATCAACTGAGTCGTATCGGTAAGGTTGAGCTCCCTGAGTTTCGCTCAATCATGGGTTCAGTACACACCAAGGAATATCGTAACAAGCTCGAATTTGGTTGTGCTAACAAGCGTTGGTATACAGAAGAAGAGTTAAAAGCTCTACCAGAAGGCGTTGGCTTGGCTGAAGGAGCCATTGGCTTCCATATTACAGGTGCCTTTGACAAGGTATATCCTATAGAGAAATGCTGGTTGATGGACGACCTCTGCAACGAGATTCGCAAGGATATACGCGACTATGCACTCTCTACTGGAATGAAGTTCTACGATATTCGTGCACAACATGGCTTATTGCGAGATATTATGGTGCGCAACTCTAATACAGGCGAATGGATGGTACTTGTACAGTTCCACTATGACGAGGAGGGAGACGATGAGCGTGCAAAGGCATTAATGCAGCATATTGCAGACCGTTTTCCACAAATTTCTTCGCTCTTCTACGTTGATAATCAGAAAGGTAACGATACTTTCAACGACCTTGAACTTACACTCTTCAAAGGCAACGACCACATCTTTGAAACGATGGAAGACTTAAGATTCAAGGTGGGTCCAAAGAGTTTCTACCAGACCAATACCGAACAGGCATATCACCTCTATTCTGTTGCACGCGAATTTGCCAACCTTACAGGTAACGAACTTGTATATGACCTCTATACGGGTACGGGTACAATTGCAAACTTCGTCGCAAAAAAAGCTCAGAAAGTAATTGGTATTGAATATGTTCCAGAGGCAATAGAAGATGCAAGGGTTAACTCAGAGGTCAACAAGATTGACAACACGCTCTTCTATGCAGGTGACATGAAAGACATTCTTACAGAGGACTTTATCAGCGAGCATGGACGTCCGGACGTTATCATCACTGACCCTCCACGTGCTGGTATGCATCCAGACGTTGTAAACGTTATCCTCGGTGCAAGTCCAAAGCGAATTGTCTATGTTAGTTGTAATCCTGCAACACAGGCACGCGACCTTGCACTACTTGATGTCGACTATAAGGTAGCTGCTGTTCAACCAGTAGATATGTTCCCACATACACCACACGTCGAGAACGTCGTTTTATTGGAAAAGAGGCAATGATATAGAAACCTACTTTTAAGACAGGGTAACACTTATTCTTTCTAAAGCTCTATCACTTAAGCCTTACGTTCTTATGTTACCCTTTCTTAAAACATTCCATAGGAGCATATGTCTTTATACCCTCCCGTCTTCATTCCCTGATTTACTCAATCAAAAAGAGTTCGCAAACGGTTTAGAAAGTTTGCGAACTCTTTTTCATTTATCCTTAATCAACACCCAAGCCTTCATCATCTTTCACCACCATCTTAGTAGTGTTTTCATCTCCCCTCTCCTCTTGGAGAGGGGCTGGGGGTGAGGTGTTACCCCGCCTCTGGTCCTCCTCCTTCCTTCTCTTTCTTTTCCTTTTCCTTCTTTTCTTTCTCATCCTTCCACTCCTCCCAGTAGATTGTTTCAGAAACCAACGAACGAGTGGCAACCTTGTTGTTCTGCGTGCGCGATGATTCAGGAATAAAGCGAACACGCACACCCTTGATCTGCTTTGCTGTCACTTCTTCAGGCTTCGCGATACCCTTATCGGCGTTGATAGTATAATAAAACGTACCTACGCCCTCCAGTTTCACCGTGCGACCCTCGGCCATAAAGGAAGCCATCACACCGCCAAGATCCTTTAACACAGCATACGTGTCACCACGGCTCACCGTCGAAATCAATGCCAAGCGGTCCGCCACCTGATCTGTTGTTACAGGTTTTCCAACCGTCACTACCTGTGGATACCACAAGCCTGTAATCTTTTTCTTTACTTTTTTGAAAAATGCCATAATATTAATATTTTAAAGTTGATAAATATAGTTTGTAAATTATTTTCTTAATTAAGATAGTCTCACCCCTATTCTCAGGGTACCTCGGTATAGGACTAAGGGTATCTCAGTATAGGACCGAGGTACCCTTAGTCCTATACCAAGATAGCCTGTTTTATAACGCATTGATAATCAATATATTACAAAAGCACATAAACATCCTTATATTTGTAAATATTTTTCGCACTAATTATCACCGAAATCCGAGAATGATTGTCCCCTTAGACCGTAGTAACGGTACTCATAGAGTAACTGTATACGATTATAATGAAACAGTAGGTAGTATGAACGCTCGTGGGAAGCTGGATAAGAATTAGACGACCAAAAGTAACCAACCTCACCAATACGTTTAAGCCAACCACCAATATATTCACCCAATGTTGGTAGGAAGAAGTAATTGTTTGCATCAGCAGGGGAAATATCAGTTGCAAATCTACCATTGCTCCCGAGATAGCCCCCAGGTGTTGTGCTTAAATTGGTTACTCCGTCAGCACTATACGCAGTATTATAATGTCCTTCTGCTTGTAATACCGACTTTTTCTTAAACCAAACACCACTCTTATATAAGCGACCCATTGATGTCCATAGTTCATCACTATCCCAACAAGGGTCACCATATACGACATACCAACTTAACTCATTAGCATTAGGAATAGTTTTAAAGTAAGTAGTCTGAGCGTCAGGACAAGGATGAAGTGTATTAGCCCAACGAGGTTCTGTCATGTAATAAGGCTCACCACCACCATACTGATCTTTAACTGTTGCCTGACTACCACCCTTATTCCATTCATGACCATACCAGTATTGCTTCTGGGCATCCCACATATAGTAATGATCGCCATCGTAATCACGTATATTAAGATTGGCTTTCATATCGTAGTAAGTGTTCTTAGCATAAGTGAAAGAACCTATATTCTTAGTGATTGTTCCCTCCACGTTAGTTCCGAAATCCTTTACCCAATAACGTATTTTTAATGAATGTGTACCTGGCTTGATAATCATATAAGCTCCGTTTGTTGCTAGGCTGGCAGAGGTATTGGTCAATGGGAAGCCATTAGGATTACTACTACTACTCCAGCCACCTGTCGTCAAGACTATATTCTTACCCGTACCTGTACCAGTCAGCTCACCAGTTGACGGATCAAGCGTATAAGTATGAGTGATGTCATTATCAGAAATTACTTCAATTTTTCTTAGATAGCAGCTATTCAACACGGTATTACTTGTGTAAGGCTGGAAAACAAGATAGGCTGCCTGATGATCGAGACGAAAATTAAAGACACTGCCTCCTACAGTACCTGATGCATCGGCTGTACCGCAGTCACCAGATACACCAAAGTGAGTGGTGATATTTGGTGCTGTTTGTGTCTGAGTAGCTGGGATGTTTACCTGGTTATTACTACCATTCCTACCTGGATAATAAACCTTATAGGTAGCACTGTTATTAAACTTACCTGGCACCTTGAATTGGAACGAAGCAACCTTGGAGGTTGGGGCATTACTACTCTTCCGCCATGTACCGTCATCATCCTTTACATAAATATAGTCTCCAGCCTCCCAATAGAAATCACCACTGGTGTAGTCCATTGAAGTGCGGGTCTTAGCCTCATCACCTGCAATGAACGTAGTGAGGTTCTTGTCATTCTCGTTGCCTGTACTTGGTGTCTTTTGCGCAATATCTTCATTAGCGCACGATGAAAACGCCAAAACGAGTCCGCAGAAAGCTGCAAACGATAGCAAGCGCGGCTTTAATAATTTCTTTTTCATTGTCTGTTTCTTCTTTGTGATTCTAATTTTGTTTAATAACTCTCATTTAGTCTTCCCATGATGAAGAAGTTCGTTTACTGCTTTCTTCTAAATCTTCCCATGAGGCTACAGCTTTAGCACTTGAAGGACCCGAAGCGTGATGTCCTGGATTGTGCTGGCTAGGGAAAGAGGTAGCCATAAGGTTAGTTTCTTCATTCATGTGTGCTATCTGGCACTGTGGCGCAAGATAGACTTTTCTTTCTTTTGTTTTCATCATCTTTTTGATTTGATTAAAATAGTTATTATCTACTCTCTATTATGTGGCTTCGTTGCTCACCTTTTATTATATACATCCTAATAACTCTCCTAACCGCTTGCCCTCTCCCTCTCTACAGGCAGATAGCGTGTTACTGCTACCTGCCCGAGAAATCAACGAGAGAAAACAAAATATTATGAGAGAATTACAATTATCTGTTACGGTAAAATCAGTGGTTAGGGTTTCCTTATTCTGCTCTTTAGACAGTTCGGAAACAAGCACAAAAAATAACAAAGGAAACTTACGAAAAGTCCTTTGTTTACTCGTTTGCACGCGATTCGCCTCGCGCGCGTATGCGTGAAAGAAAATAAAAGTAGTTACACCTGCTCTACTAGAGAGAGAGAGAGAGAGAGAGAGAGAGAGAGAGAGAGAGAGAGAGTATAAAATTATTTGGAACTACCAAATAATTTGATATATTTTTCTCATCTTTTTCTGTTAAAGCATCTTTCATGCAAAGTTTATTGCAAGCAACAGGTACAACAACAACAGCATTTACACCTTTATTATATAAGGCACCTGCGTAAGAAGTTGTCATATTAAGATGCTTTGTTATTCTCATTTTGTTATTATTATGCGTTAATTTTCGTTTAACTGGGCGCAAAGGTAATAATAAATATTGGAATAATGCAAGAATAAAAGAATGAAATATTAAAATAAGAGGAAAATTAAAGAATAATATATGGAAAGAATCAAGAACAAGATTAGATAACGAGATCTATAGAAAACGAGAATATAATTTTGAACTTATATAATAAAATACTACCTTTGCATCATTAACAGCCGAGTTATAAACCTAAAATATTATCATTACCTAAATTCATAGAGTTATGAGAAAAACAATTATCCTATCAGCAATGATGCTATGCTCACTTCTCGGTAAAGCACAGGAAGCACCAAAGTGGATTAATAACGTGAAATTGTCTGGCTTCGGTATCGTTCAGTACCAATACAATGGTATGAACAACAACAAGTCAAACAGTTTCAACCTCCGCTTAGGCCGTGTATCACTTGATGGTCGTATCCTTGAAGATTGGGCTTGGAAAGCACAGTTACAGTTCAACGGAAACACATCTACATTGGGCGCATCACCACGATTAGTAGACCTCTTTATTGAATGGCAAAAGTATGATTTCTTCCGTGTTAAAGCAGGACAGTTTAAGAATCCATTCACTTTTGACAACCCTATCCATCCTATTGATCAGGGATTTATGAGTGTAGCACAAGGAGTTCAGAAATTAGCAAGTTTCTCTGACCGAGCTGGTGCACATCCATCTAATGGACGTGACATTGGTGTACAGATTCAAGGAGATTTCCTAAAGACAGGTGCAGGTAGAAATCTTGTTCACTATCAGGTAGGTGTATTCGACGGTCAAGGTATCAACGTAAGAGATGTTGACCAACAGAAGAATATTATTGGTGGCGTATGGGTTATGCCTGTTGAAGGCATGCGCTTAGGCTGGTTCGGATGGACTGGTTCGTATGCTCGCAAGGGAACATGGCTTGATGATACTGGTGCAACACAAAAAGGTGTACGCAGTCTGCAACAACGTCGCTATGCCTTCTCTGCAGAATACAAAGTTAACGATTGGACCATACGCTCTGAATACGTACACTCTACTGGTAATGCCTTCGCTAAAGCACTGAGCAACACAGATGCTTCGGCAGCTACAGACTGCAGTCTTAGTGCAGATGGAGACAAAGCTCAGGGTGTTTATGCTTTAGTCATTGCGCCTATCATTCCTAAGAAGCTACATGCCAAGGCACGTTACGATATGTATCAGCCATCTGATGGTGCTGAAAAGCAGCGTACACAATACGACTTAGGACTTGACTATAAGTTCACCAAAAACCTTGCATTGAGTGGTATTTATTCTTATGTTCATGACCGCTCTATGAATAGTACAGGTAAACCAAACTATTCAATGCTTGACTTAGAATTAAGTTTCCGGTTTTAAAATAAAGAAAAATTAAAGAAAATCACGGATACATTAGGTTGTATCCGTGTTTTTTTATATCTTTGCCGATGTTCGAATAAACAGACATTAACAAACGAGGGTTGTATGTATTGCACGATAAAACATCCTCGTACAAACTCTAAAACATGACAAGACATCAGCACATCGACTATCAGACAGGAGGAATCAAACCTCCTTCTTCATCGGCAGCACGCCGTCGTAAGGCTTTTAATAAGGTAATGAAGATTGTTATGACATTCTTTGCCTTAGCAGTTGTTGGCTTGGCTTACTGGATGTATCACAACTAAGCCTATTATTTCTTTAACGAACAAAAGGTCAAACGTCTACGTCTTATTCAGCTATTTATAGCTGAATAAGTCTGAATTTGTAAGTAAAAACAAGTTCGCAACATCTTGGGAATGTTATTGTTAAATACCTTTCTTGGTAAACATTTCTTATATAAGATTGTCATTAACATCCTACTAAAGTGTAATTAATGACAATTGGTGTCTTCTATCCCACTTTATTTAATGATATCTGCAGCCCAACACATATGGTGCGGAGCCCTAACACCATTCGTGCGGAGGGTAAACACAAGTTGTGTTGCAGGCTAACACATCACAAATAAAGATCTAATATGACTTCACACACTCTTCTATAAGCGATTATTCAAGTACAAATATTATCTATCTTTGTGAACTATATGAAGATGATAATGAGAACCATCATAATCTATTCGCATCATTCTATTATGGAGTTCTTCCCAAGTAGATAAAGACAAGGCAACATGTCCCATCGTGCGTCTCAAGTTAATCTCAACTACAGGGTGAAGCATAAAACCATCTTCTGCAGCAACAATCATCATATCAACGCCTAAAGGACCACTATAAACACCTCGCAAATGATTGGTTAGCAACTGTTCCAAAGCTGAAATAACATCATGTAACAGTTCATTCGACACATAAGTAGACAGAGTAGAATGTTTCTCAGCTTCACCTGCAAGGCTATTACCTACATATGCACCGTTAACAGTATGGAATACTGATAGTCCTGCGTAATGGACTCCATCCGCATCCGCATAAAATTCTACACCAAAATCCTTCACCTTATTGTAATAAGGCTCTATCATTATACCGCCTTGCATCTTTATCACATTCTTAGACCAATTAGCCAAGGCAGCATCCAAGATAGTATCAACATAGCGCACTCCTCTCCCACTGCTACTCCACGGAGCCTTTATCACAGCCTTACCCAAACTCTGAAGAATACTTTCTAACTCTACAATACTATCAACATAGGACGACTTACCAAGTAAAATAGGATGAACAAAGCTCTCTTGTAGTTCCTTTAATACAGAAGAAGAGAACTGACGAGTACTAAGTCTTCGTATATTCGCAAGAGCCTCATCATCAGGAAGTATAGATGGTTTAACACCCATCTGCTCCAACTGAAACTTAATAGAAGAATCCCATCCCCATGGCAAAACCTTATCAATCTGATCTGATAGACGCTCTACACCATTCTTATCAACAAAATTCACCTGCTTACCATAACGCTGAAGACGAGACGCATGCTGCTGAGCAGAACATACGTTTTCCACAAGTACATAATCACCTTCTTCTGCCCACAGAACAGGTAGGTAATCTAAATCATTGCGAAGCTGCCTACCTGCGTGCGGAGCCGTAAAATACTTGTTATCATAAGCTAACGCTATATCATGTTCGGGGTTAAATACGTGTAATGTCATCGAAATCCTTTGTTAATGCTGTGCAAAGGTACATCAAACCAAATATAACACAAAATAAAAACAAAAAAATCATTTTTTGCTATCTATAGTTTGCAAATTAAAGAAATTAATAGTAACTTTGCATGTGGATAATATTATATATAACGGGAACAAGATGGACGCATTCTTTCGCACGCATACTTACTTGGTGGAGCATGTAAATGCCCCAGTGCGTCGTCGTCTCATGGATGAGATTAATTGGGACGACCGGCTCATCGGCATCAAGGGTACGCGAGGCGTAGGTAAAACGACCTTCCTCCTACAATATGCCAAAGAGCGTTACGGCGCTACTGATTGCCAATGCCTTTATGTAAACATGAACAACTTTTACTTCCAAGGCAGAGGTATAGCAGACTTCGCTGGCGAATTTTATCGTCATGGTGGAAAAGTCTTGTTGATTGACCAAGTATTCAAGCAGCCTGACTGGAGTCATGAACTCCGTCAATGCTATGACAATTATCCTGAGTTGAAGATAGTTTTCACAGGCTCAAGTGTCATGAGACTGAAAGAAGAAAACCCTGAACTTAATGGCATTGTAAAGAGCTATAACTTGAGAGGTTTCTCTTTTCGCGAATACTTGAATTTACAAACAAACCAACAGTTTGAGCCTTATACATTAAAGGATATTATAAACAACCACGAGGAGATAACAAGACATATTCTCTCAAAGGTTAGCCCGATGAAGTACTTTGCAGACTATATTCACCACGGCTTTTATCCCTTCTTCTTAGAACATCGTAACTTCTCAGAGAATCTACTGAAGACGATGAATATGATGACAGAGGTAGATATCCTTCTCATCAAACAAATAGACTTGAAATATCTGACCAAGATTAAAAAGCTATTTTACCTTCTTGCCTTGGAAGGCCCTAAGGCTCCAAACATCAGCAACCTTGCTAAAGATATCAACACAAGCCGTGCTACGGTAATGAACTATATCAAAAATCTTGCTGATGCACGACTTATCAACCTTGTATATCCAGTAGGACAAGAGTTTCCGAAAAAGCCAGCAAAGGTTATGTTACAGAACTCTAACTTGATATATGCCATCTACCCCATCCAACTTGACGAACAGCAACTCATGGAGACATTCTTTGTAAATGCGTTACAAGAGGTATGCTTGGTAAATGAAGGTAATAAACAAGGCACATATATTATCAATCAAAAAGAAAAGTTTAAGGTATGTGATACTGGAAAGACTAAAAAGCGATTTAGCACAGACACAACCTATACTATATACAATACTGAGGTGGGAAAAGACAATCAAGTACCACTTTGGCTAATAGGTTTCCTATATTAGGCAAGACCAAAAACATTATAACAATATTCATTTAATAAATTTCAAAATGGCTAAAGAAAAGAAGTTTATCACTTGTGATGGTAACGAGGCCGCTGCTCACGTGAGCTACATGTTCTCTGAGGTAGCAGCTATCTATCCTATCACTCCATCATCTCCAATGGCTGAGCACGTAGACGAGTGGTCAGCACGTGGTCGTAAGAACCTTTGGGGTCAGACAGTAAGCGTTCAGGAGATGCAGTCAGAGGGTGGCGCAGCTGGTGCCGTACATGGTTCACTGCAGTCTGGTGCTCTCACGACAACCTTCACCGCATCACAGGGTCTTCTCTTGATGATTCCTAACATGTATAAGATTGCTGGTGAACTTTTGCCATGTGTATTCAACGTTTCAGCACGTACACTCGCAAGTCACGCTCTTTGTATCTTCGGTGACCACCAGGACGTAATGGCTTGCCGTCAGACAGGTTTCGCTATGTTCTGTTCAGGTTCTGTTCAGGAGGTTATGGACCTCTCTGCAGTTCCTCACCTTGCTTCATTGAAGACATCAGTACCATTCATCAACTTCTTCGATGGTTTCCGTACATCACACGAGTATCATAAGATTGAGTGCCTTGACCAGGAAGATATCCGTCCATTGGTTGACGAGGAAGATATTAAGCGTTTCCGCGATCGTGCAATGACTCCAGAGCGTCCAGTAGTTCGTGGTACAGCTGAGAACCCTGAGACATTCTTCACACATCGTGAGGCATCTAACAGTGCTTACGAGAATGTAGCAGAGGTTGTTGAACACTATCTCGGCGAAATCTCAAAGATTACAGGTCGTGAGTATCACCTCTTCGATTACTATGGTGCTAAGGATGCAGAGAACATCATCATCTTGATGGGTTCAGCAACTGAGGCAGCTCGTGAGGCTATCGACTACTTGATGTCTCAGGGCAAGAAGGTTGGTATGATAGCTGTACACCTCTATCGTCCATTCTCAGTTAAGCATTTGCTCGCTGCAGTACCAAAGTCTGTTAAGCGTATCGCAGTTCTTGACCGTACTAAGGAGCCAGGTGCAGAGGGTGAGCCATTGTACCTCGATGTTAAGAGTGCATTCTATGATGTTGAGAACAAGCCATTGATCGTTGGTGGTCGTTATGGTCTCGGTTCTTCAGATACAACACCAGCTAAGATTATCGCTGTTTATGACAACCTCGAGCTGCCAGAGCCAAAGAATCACTTCACTGTAGGTATCGTTGATGACGTAACCTTCACTTCTCTCCCAGAGGTTGAGGAGATTCCATTGGGTGGTGAAAGCACATACGAGGCTAAGTTCTATGGTCTTGGTGCTGACGGTACCGTTGGTGCTAACAAGAACTCAGTAAAGATTATCGGTGACAACACTAATAAGTACTGTCAGGCTTACTTCTCATACGACTCTAAGAAGTCTGGTGGTTTCACTTGTTCTCACCTCCGCTTCGGTGATAATCCAATCCGTTCTACTTATCAGGTAAATACACCTAACTTCGTAGCTTGTCACGTTCAGGCTTACTTGAACATGTACGACGTTACACGTGGTTTGCGTAAGAATGGTACATTCTTGTTGAACACTATCTTTGATGGTGAGGAACTTGTACACTTCATTCCTAATAAGGTTAAGCGTTACTTCGCAAAGAACAATATCAGCGTTTACTATATCAACGCTACTAAGATTGCACAGGAGATTGGTCTTGGCAACCGTACCAATACTATCCTCCAGTCTGCATTCTTCCGTATTACTGAGGTAATTCCTCTCGACCTTGCTGTTGAACAGATGAAGAAGTTCATCGTTAAGAGTTACAGTAAGAAGGGGCAGGACGTTGTAGATAAGAACTTCGCAGCTGTTGACCGTGGTAACGAGTACAAGCAATTAACTGTTGACCCAGCATGGGCTAACCTCTCTGATGACGATGCTAAGGTAGACGATGCACCAGCATTCGTTAAGGAACTTGTTCGTCCAATGAACGCACAGGCAGGTGACCTCTTGAAGGTTTCTGACTTCGTTAATCATGGTACTGTTGACGGTACATGGTCAGTAGGTACAGCAGCTTTCGACAAGCGCGGTGTTGCTACCTTCGTTCCAAAGTGGGATGCAGAGAACTGTATCCAGTGTAACAAGTGTTCATACGTTTGTCCTCACGCTTGTATTCGTCCATTCGTATTGGATGAGGCTGAGAAGGCTAACTTCAACGAAGAGACACTCGACGTCATCGCTCCAAAGCAGCTCAAGGGAATGCAGTTCCGTATTGAGGTGTCAGTTCTCGACTGTACAGGTTGTAGCAACTGTGCCGATGTATGTCCAGGTAAGAAGGGTAACAAGGCTCTTTCTATGACTCAGTTCGTTGCTGGAGAGGAAGAGGCTAACCACCGTGCAGCTAACTGGAATTACCTCGTTAAGAACGTTAAGAGCAAGCAGAACTTGGTAGACATCAAGTCAAATGCTAAGAATTCTCAGTTCGCTCAACCTTTGTTCGAGTTCTCTGGTGCTTGTGCTGGTTGTGGTGAGACTCCATACGTTAAGCTTGTTTCACAGCTCTTCGGTGATCGTGAGATGATTGCTAATGCTACTGGTTGTTCTTCAATCTACTCTGCTTCAGTTCCTTCTACTCCTTACACAACTAATGAGGAAGGTCATGGTCCTGCATTCAATAACTCACTGTTCGAGGACTTCTGTGAGTTTGGTATGGGTATGGCTATGGGTAATAAGAAGATGCGCGAGCGTATCGCTGTACTTCTTAACGAATCTATGGCTAACGACCATACACCTGCAGAATTCAAGGAGGCTGCTCAGGAGTGGCTTGATAACATGAATGATGCTGATGCATCTAAAGTTGCTGCTGCTAAGCTGAAGCCATTGATCGCTGCTGGTGCTGAAAAGGGATGCCCTGTATGTGCAGAGCTGAAGACACTCGACCACTATCTCGTTAAGCGCAGCCAGTGGATTATTGGTGGTGACGGTGCTTCTTACGATATCGGTTACGGTGGTCTCGACCACGTTATCGCTTCTGGTGAGGACGTTAACATCTTAGTTCTTGATACTGAGGTTTACTCTAACACTGGTGGTCAGAGTTCTAAGTCTACTCCACTCGGTGCTATTGCTCAGTTCGCAGCTAAGGGTAAGCGTATCCGCAAGAAGGACCTCGGTTTGATGGCAACTACATACGGTTATGTTTACGTAGCTCAGATTGCTATGGGTGCTGACAATGCACAGACATTGAAGGCTATCCGTGAGGCTGAGGCATATCCTGGACCATCACTCATCATCGCTTACTCTCCATGTATCAACCATGGTTTGAAGGTGAAGGGCGGTATGGGTCGTAGCCAGGCTCAGGAAGCAAATGCTGTTGCTTGTGGTTACTGGCAGCTCTGGCGTTACAACCCACTGTTGGCTGAAGAGGGTAAGAACCCATTCTCACTCGATTCTAAGGAACCAGAATGGGATAAGTTCCAAGACTTCCTTCACAGTGAGGTTCGTTTCCTCTCTGTCCTCAAAGCTTATCCAAATGAGGGCGAGGAGCTCTTCAAGGCTTGTGAGGATATGGCTAAGCTCCGTTACAAGAGCTATGTTCGCAAGACTCAGGAGGACTGGAGCGAGGAGGCATAATCGCCTAATCCACAGATTAAACGGATATAGTTAAAACACTATATAACATATGTAAAGAGGCTTCTTCATTATGGAGGAGCCTCTTTTTTATACCTATTCGTACAGCTTGCTATACCTTCTCATATACGTATTAGTATCTTACGCCCTCATAATTATAATCTTAATGCCTCACTTTCATCCTCATTAACCGATGTATCACTATCCAACACCTATCGTGCTAAGGCTTAGCACCAATGGTGTTAATAGTGAGCACCATTGGTGCGGAGTAATAAACACGTTGGAATATACTACCAAAATAAAACCAACTTATTATTAAGAACAAGCTATACTACTAAAAACAAACTTAACTGATGTGCTTAGGAGCTTGACTTTCAGAAGCAAATACAAAATTAAGGCTTATATAACAAAAGGTGTATTTGCTTTGTATTTTACAAAATAAATTGTATTTTTGTCATGAGAACTGAATCTTCTAACGTAAACAACAATCATAATATGAAAAGTAAAATCTTATCATTAGCCATTATTATTGCTATTACAATAATTGCGTTATATTGTGTTCTGAATGGACCTGAGACGATTATCCTACATTGGAACATTAGTGGAGAGGCAGACAGCTATGGTCCTAAGTATCTTATATTGGCACATCCAGCTATTTCAATAATCGTCTTCTTGCTGATTATCAACCAAGAGAAGCACCCATACGACACAAGTCTATTGAGCGAACAAAGTCGAAGAAAGAGCTATCCAAAGGCTATCCGTACCATTATGCCCATACTAATGGTAGTTATATTGTATCTTACAGCATGTTCTGCCCAAATGCTTCCCATGTCATCAATAGTACTGCTCTCCCTTATCTTCCTTGCTATAATTATCTTTATCTATAAATCACACAAACAGATAAAGCATTAAAAACGACCTTATTTATTTTGCATTTCGCTTGATTTAATGTATCTTTGTAGCTATGAATGCACAAGAAGCACAGAACATTAAATGGAGTGAGAACATCATCATTGTGGATGGTGATTATATAGACCATGTCGCTTTCGATCTCATTGTCAACTTTGAGCGAATGCTGAACCGTCGTATTCCCGCTGCTGATTTCAGCCAGTGGGTTGTAAACATTGCCCTTGATGGACGTTTGAAGCCAGGAAATCACGAAACACAAGTGGTTCTTTTACATGATAAGAAGAATCCAAAACTTGAGAATTTTGCCCCAGCCGATTATCTGAAAGAACTGAATGGGCAAGCATTCAAGGATTCACAGCTTGGCGAATTTATTATCAATGCTATTGCCACAGGTGATGAAGTAACCAAGAAAGACGATGTTCTTCTCGACCTTCTAAAGACAATTCTTAATCATGAAGAGGTTAAACGTATTATGGTTGTATCAAACGCTGAGGACAGCCAATTGATGAGTACACTTCGTTCTACGCTTCGCGATGTAGATGATGAGCTAAAACATATTACCTTGTTTGCAATGCAACCACTCGAAGGAGGTAATTTCAAACAGCAAATTTTGGGTTACTCGCTTCTCAATGCAATGGGTATATCCGCTTCAGAGATTGAAAGTAAGATTAAGTAAGACATAAAAATAAAGTAATAATATTAAAATAAAAATTCTCAAAATAACATTCCGTTGCTCCCTCTTTGGAGTGGAGAATAGAATGGGAAGACAGAGAATTAAATTGAACTATGGGAAAAGTTTTAATGATTGGCGCAGGTGGCGTAGCTACTGTAGCCGCTTTTAAGATTGTCCAAAACCAGGACGTGTTTACGGAGTTCATGATTGCCAGCCGTCGTAAGGAGAAATGTGACGAACTGGTTAAGGCAATTCATGATAAGGGCTACAAGGCTGACATCAAGACAGCACAGGTTGATGCAGACGATGTTGAGCAGTTGAAGGAACTTTTCAACTCATTCAAGCCTGAGCTGGTTATCAATCTTGCACTACCCTATCAGGACCTCACTATCATGGATGCCTGCTTAGCTTGCGGTTGTAACTACCTTGACACCGCTAACTATGAGCCAAAAGATGAGGCACATTTTGAGTATAGCTGGCAGTGGGCTTACAAGGATAAGTTCGAGAAGGCTGGCTTGACAGCTATCCTCGGTTGTGGTTTCGACCCTGGAGTGTCACAGGCTTATACTGCATATGCAGCAAAGCATCACTTTGATGAGATTCACTATCTTGATATTGTTGACTGTAACGCAGGTAACCACCACAAGGCGTTTGCAACCAACTTTAACCCAGAAATCAATATCCGTGAGATTACCCAGAAGGGACTTTATTATGAAAATGGCAAATGGATTGAGACAGATCCATTGGTAGTACATCAAGATATTACCTATCCAAACATCGGTCCTCGCGACTCTTACTTGATGCACCACGAAGAATTGGAGTCATTGGTCAAGAACTATCCTACGATTAAGCGTGCACGTTTCTGGATGACCTTTGGTCAGCAGTACCTCACTTACCTCGATTGCATCCAGAATCTTGGTATGAGCCGTATCGACGAGATTGAGTATGAAGCACCATTAGCAGACGGTTCTGGCAAGACAGTGAAGGTTAATATTGTACCTTTGCAGTTCTTGAAGGCTGTATTGCCTAACCCACAGGACCTCGGTGAGAACTATGATGGTGAGACTTCTATCGGCTGTCGTATCCGTGGTATCAAGGATGGTAAGGAGCAGACTTATTACATCTATAATAACTGCAAGCATCAGGATGCTTACAACGAGACAGGTATGCAGGGCGTTAGCTATACTACTGGTGTACCAGCAATGGCAGGTGCAATGATGTTCTTCAAGGGTCTTTGGAGAAAACCAGGTGTATGGAATGTGGAAGACTTCGACCCAGATCCGTTCTTGGAGGTACTCAATAAGCAAGGCTTACCTTGGCACGAGGAGTTTGGTGGTGATTTAGAACTATAAGAAGATGGCTTGCTCTTTAGACTTTATTGAATTTGTCAGTAGTCAGATAGCTACTGCAGGGACTGTAAGATACAGGAAGATGTTCGGTGAATACATGATTTATGTTGACGAAAAGCCTGTTATCATAGTTTGTGACAATATACCTTATGTCAAAGAACACGAGGCAATTAAGTCAATGATGCTATCTGCCGAACGTGGCTTCCCTTATGAAGGAGCTAAGGAACACTACGTTTTAGATGTTTCAAGATCTGATTTCGCAGTCAGAGTTATTAAGACCTTAGCAGAGGTTTTACCCTATCCAAAGAGCAGAAAGAAGAAAAAATAGTATTTTATCAATCAAAAACAAGATAATAGTATATGGCAAAAGAAGATACAGGTACGACATCGGCAGCTGAAGGAAAACTGAAAGCCTTGCAAGCTGCAATGTCAAAGATAGAAAAAGACTTTGGTAAAGGGTCCATCATGCGTATGGGCGACGAACAAATAGAACAGGTAGAGGTTATCCCAACAGGTAGTGTTGCACTCGACACAGCACTCGGCGTAGGCGGTTATCCACGTGGTAGAATCATTGAGATTTATGGTCCAGAAAGTTCTGGTAAGACTACATTGGCTATTCACGCTATTGCAGAGGCACAGAAGCAGGGCGGTATAGCAGCCTTCATTGATGCTGAGCACGCCTTCGATCGTTTCTATGCAGAGAAGTTAGGTGTGGATGTTGATAATCTTTGGATTTCACAGCCAGACAATGGTGAGCAGGCTTTAGAGATTGCAGACCAGCTGATTCGCTCTTCTGCTATTGACATTCTTGTTATCGATTCAGTTGCTGCCTTGACTCCGAAGAAGGAGATCGAAGGCGATATGGGTGATTCAGCCGTAGGTTTACAGGCAAGATTGATGAGTCAGGCATTGCGTAAACTTACTTCAACTATCGCAAAAACTAATACTTGCTGCATCTTCATCAACCAGTTGCGTGAGAAGATTGGCATGATGTTTGGTAATCCAGAGACAACAACAGGTGGTAACGCACTGAAGTTCTACAGCTCTGTACGCCTTGACATCCGCCGTGTTACATCTATCAAGGATGGCGATCAGGTTATCGGTAATCAGGTTCGTGTGAAGATAGTAAAGAACAAGGTTGCTCCTCCTTTCCGTAAGGCAGAGTTTGAGATTACCTTCGGTGAGGGTATTTCAAAGATTGGTGAGATTGTTGACTTGGGTGTTCAGTATGGTATCATTCAGAAGAGCGGTAGCTGGTTTAGCTATAATGGGACCAAACTTGCACAGGGTCGTGATGCAACCAAGGCTATGATCAAGGATAATCCAGAACTTGCAGAAGAGCTGGAGGGCTTGATTAAGAATGCTATCATCGAACAGACGAAGTAATAAGCACAAACCTATGGTAACTTGAATGTAACTCTTTCACATAAATACATTCCTGATACCATAGGTTTTTGTATACCCTTATTAAATTCCAGTCCTATAAGGTTTAACAAGGATACTACATTAATTATAAGCTTTATTTTTATGCTTTCATTCTCTTCTCTTAATTCCAACGAGCGCACACTTCTTATGCTGATGGCTTATTTTTACAAATATGGTCAACCTAAGAAAAAACTATCAAACTTGTTGGAGAAGATAATGTTGCCATCTCTTTCCGATTTGGCTTTTAAAAGGTTAATGACCGATGGTTTACTGATAGAAGTAAATCTTCACTACTACGGAGGTGGAAAAGTATTGTACATAAATAAGGATATGCTGATTCCTTCTCTCTTTGAACTTTTCAAAGAAGAAAACAGCCTATTATTACAGCATATTCGCAGACTTTATAAGAAGACTTATAATAATGAAAAACCATCTCCTTTGGTGCGTTTGATAATATATTACATTGCGCCAAATGCAGAGGAAGCAATATCGACTTCCTATGCACAAGTCTTAGATTCATTCAATGACTGTTGCCTTAACTTGATTGATGAAAGAGAATATGAGACCTTCTTTCTATCAATGCCTACAGAATTATTGTCTTTTGTGTTGAATGCAACTCTTCGTATGGCAATGGCTCAGGATAGGATAATAGACTGGGAATATTTAAAACTACTTGTTTTCAGCCGTAAAAAAACAGGCAGTAATGTAGTAAAAAAAAACGAATTAGATTCTGTCTTTGCTTATTATTACTATTTAGGTACGGGTAAAATCTGTATTAATCTCAAAACATCTATAAGCAATATATTTACACTTCAGATAGCAGCGATTGATGCATTGTATAAAGGAGATTACGCTTTAGCCTATAAGCTATATACCAAGGTGATGACTGCTAATAATAAGGTAGCTCCGATTAAGGGACTTTTCGTAAACCCTATTGCTAATTATTATTTCGCAATTGCAGCAATCTTTACTAACACTGAGACCTCACTGAAGAAGTTAGAAACGATGATGAAGCGTAATGGGGATAGGGAATACACGCCTACATACTTCCTTGTACAACCGTTGAAGGCTTATTTTTATGATAAGTCTGATGCAAATATTCGAAAAGAGTCTTATCTTGAATTGTGCAAGGAGCCAGATATGCAGATGGTATCTTGGCTTACTTGGACGATGTATCCGTCTTTTGGCATACTTCCGACAAAGGCAACTAAGCCTATTAATCCACCTAACTGGGCTTTCTTGCAGCTGGAGACTGGCATTATGGAGAGTAGCTCTTCTGAAGCAAATATGGTGAAAGACTTCGGTGGTACATCACTGTTGAGCCGATTAGAAGTAAAATCTCTTTGGCAGCTTCGACTTGAAACGCTAATTGCGGAGAATCAAACAGTAGGGAATCAAACAGCAGAGACTGTTCGAGACACAATGCTCGTATATCTGTTGCGCTATGGAATTGTTGTTCCCATTCTTAAACGTAGGTTGAAAAATGGTAGTTGGTCTGTGGGTAAAGAGCTTTCTGTTCGTGAACTTATAAATCTGGATGTTCCGGGCTTAGACAGTGTTGATCAGCGTATTAAAGAAGGAATCTTTTCGTGGGAATATAGTGTCTATATTGAAAAGTATCTGTATCTTTTTGTTGATTGTGACCATATTTACACCGGTTCCACCTATGACTTGCAGCCTGTGAAGATTCATAAGGACAATCCACACCTTATCATAGATAAACGTTCGGATGGTTCTTTCAGTGTCTCTACGAATGTAAAAGAGTTACAAAGAGGTGAGAAGTCGTCTTTCTTTTATAAAAAGAATTCAGAAACAGACTATTCTGTCTTTACCCCTTCTGAGTTTGAATATAAGACTTATAAGGAAATATTAGCACAAGAGATTTATCCAGCTGAAGCCGAGACCTTGCTAATTCAGCTGATTAAAGCTGTAGGTGGAAAGACGGAAATCCACTCTAATATGGTGGCTGAGCTTGACGATTTACAGCGTGTTGATGTGCAACCTTGTATAACGCTCCGTGTTGTTTCCACTGCAAACAACTGTTTCCAACTTACTGCTTTGGTGAGTATCTCTGATAGTCTTTCCTTTGTTCCGGGAAAGGGAAATGTCACCACTATTGCAGAGCAGGAGCATAAGAAAGTGCAATTGGTTCGTAACCTGAAGAAAGAGCGAGATTATCTTAAAGCGATTAATGAGGGTCTAATTGAGGCAGAGTTCTTTGATGAAGGCGAAGCATGGAAGCCTCAAAGTATTACGGATTCGATAACGCTTCCTATCTACACGATGCTACCTTTCATTCAGTGGTGTAAAGAACACCGTGATATTTGCATAATGGAATGGGCTGAAGGTAGTAAGATAAAGTATTATCCGGGCATCAGCAGTAGTGCTGCTCATATTTCTTTTAAATCAAAGAATAACTGGTTTGAGGTCGAAGGGGATATTGAAATTAGTGAGGGGCAGGTCATTTCTCTTCAAAAGCTGCTCGGACTGATGCATCAGAGTGCTCATCAGAAGTATATTCTTATCGGTGATAATGAATTTATTACGATAAGCACCCAGCTCTCACGCATACTTAAACGACTTGACACAGTAACGACCGAGAATCGTTCACATCTGCAGATAGCACCTGCTGCAGTCTCTTTGTTAGGCGACTTGTTGGATGATTCGTCCTTAAATATAAAGCGTAATGAGGCTATGGACACCTTACGCCAGCGCATAGAAGCGTGCAGTAAGACGATTCCTGTTGTGCCCAAGACCTTGCAGGCACAGCTACGTGACTATCAGGAAGAGGGATTTGAATGGATGTCAAGATTGACAGCGTGGGGAGCTGGTGTCTGTCTGGCTGACGATATGGGATTGGGAAAGACCGTTCAGACCATCGCCCTACTTCTTGAACAGAGCGAAAACGGAGCTTCGCTGATTGTGGCACCATCCTCTGTCGTACCTAACTGGCGCAATGAACTTCAGCGATTTGCACCGACGTTGAATCTCACTATTCTCAATCAGAGTGAGGATCGTTCAAAAGATATTAAGGAGGCAAAGGCAGGAGATGTTATTATCACCACGTATGGTTTGTTGAATATTCAGCAGGATGACCTCACTGGGAGGGAATGGAACGTAGTCTGTCTTGATGAAGCACATACCATCAAGAATGCCAATACGAAGATGTCAAAATCGGCTATGCTGTTGAATGCACAACGCAAAATTATCCTTACGGGTACTCCTATTCAAAACCATCTTGCAGAGTTGTGGAATCTCTTCCAGTTTATTAACCCTGGTCTTTTAGGAAGTGCAGAACAGTTCAAGAAGAAGTTTATCCTGCCTATTGAAGGAGATAACGACAAAGCACGCCAAAGCCAGTTACGTCGTCTGATTTCTCCGTTCCTTTTACGTAGAACGAAAGCAGAAGTCATTGACGAATTACCAGCAAAGAACGAAATAAAACTCCCTGTTGAACTATCATCGGAGGAGATGGCTATGTATGAGGTTAAAAGGCGAGAAACAGAGGCGAAGATTCTTGAAAATAAAGCTGACAAGGTAAGTACGTTGGCAGAGATTACTCATTTGCGCCAGATGGCGTGTAGCTGTTCGTTGGTTGACAAGAAATGGAAGCTACCAAGCAGCAAAGTGCTTGCGTTCATAGACTTGGCGGAGAGTCTCAATGACAGCGGTAATCGTGCGCTTGTTTTCAGTCAGTTTACCAGTTTCTTTGAAGAGGTGAGAAAGGCGATGGATAAGGCAAAACTTCCATATCTTTACCTTGACGGAAGTACACCAATGTCCATGCGTGAAAAGCTGGTAAGAGAATTCCAGACGGGGAAGTGTCCTTTCTTCCTCATTAGCCTAAAAGCTGGAGGATTGGGACTAAATCTTACGGGTGCAAACTATGTTATCCATCTTGATCCATGGTGGAATCCTGCCATCGAACAACAGGCTACCGACCGCGCTTATCGCATCGGTCAAAAACAGGACGTAACAGTCTATCGTCTAATTAGTCAGCACACCATTGAGGAGAAAATACTACGTTTACATAAGACAAAGCGCAACCTTTCAGACTCTCTTCTTGAGGGTTCTGATATCTCTCATGCACTGACGCAGGAAGAACTACTTGAACTGTTACAAGACAATAGATAACAGATTTGACCCTCCTTTCGACATATATAAAGTAGGCAAAACAAGAACTTACAATCAGTAGGTTCCTGTTTTGCCTATTTTTATTTGTATTGTATACAACAACTAACTTATTGGAAGATATCTACAAGTTACACTCTCTTGCAAATGTATTTATTTGTGGATAGAACGACTATTGCCGTTGCGCTTTATTCCATTCTTTCTCAATCTCTTCTATTGTGATTCCTAACAGATTCATCTCACGGAAGATGGAAGGGAGAGACTGAGTAAGGAATGTTTTACGCCGAGTAGTCATAATTTGCTCACGTGCATCAGCCGAAACAAAGTAACCAAGTCCACGCCTGTTGTATATTATCTCCTCACGAGAGAGTAGCTCGTAGGCCTTCACTGCAGTGTTCGTATTCACCTGCAGCATAACGGCATACTCCCGGACAGACGGTATTCGGTCGTCAGCTTTATATGTTCCGGCTATAATCTCATCGCAAAGGCGGTCAGCCATTTGCTCATAGATAGCCTTATTATTTTCGAAATTCATAAGCCTTAATATTTAATCCACGTCATGTTAAATATTTCTCCATCGGTTGTTGATAACCTGCAGACGTGTATAGAGTTTGTAAGAACTCCAGTACATCAAGACTGTTAATCCGATACAGATGAGGTTGCTTATAACAGTGGTGAGTGCATTATTAGTTAAGACAAGCTCGTAGTCCGTGTACTCGTAAAGAAGATAGGCAAAAGTCGTGAGGCTCATTGCAATGCCGATAATGATGACAAATAAGCTGATTAGCGTCTTCAGCCATGCAACCTTGCGGAAGAACATTCCACCTAAGAGTGTGAATGAATTAGTAAGAAGAACTATTTCGGCGTTAACCCATAATGGAGAACCTGTTCTTAAACTTTGGCAGTATTCATACCACGTTGCGACCAAGGAAGCTCTTCCACCATAGAAAATAAGCATTGTCGTTAGCTGTTGCAATCCATCGGCAGCGATAAAGGCGATGGCAATAAGCAATGGACAAACCACAGAAACAAGTATGAAACGTGCCAAAAACTTCTCAATATTAGTTGCAGGCAGCATCATTTCATTTATACGCTGCTGACGTTTACCGAGGTCGCTGATAATGAATGTAGCTATAGTGAAGAATGACATTGCAAATACTAAATTGATAAAAGGTGTATTTCCCCATAACTTAATTCTTATATCAGCATCTGACATAGGCTGTCTCTCAAAGAACGGAAAAAACATTATTGCAATAACAAAGAATCCTATGAGAAAGCCTGCAAAGAGTTTAATGATAGAGCGGCGGCGTATAAGAATGAGCCGGCTCATTACTTTACAGAAGCGATTTATATCAAATTTTTTCATATTTATATCCTCCTTATGTTTATTTAATTCTTGTTGTTTCATTCTTGATCACGGCTTTACCCCCTTCTATCATTTGTATTGGCAGACGTGTTGTTCCCGTGATCTTGGCATCTGTATTACCCATTATATAGAAGGATGCCGTGTCTGTGCGGTTGAAGTTTACGTCTAAGTCAGCATTCCCCGGAACAGCAAAGCGAGCTTTCTTGGCTGTCAGATTTCTGATTTTCAGGTCAGCATTACCTGCTATGGAGAAAGATGTATTGTCTATATGCCCTGAGTTCAGCCTTATTTTGCCATTCCCAGAGATATCAAAATTGGCTTGCTTAGCGGTTAGGCTCTTAATATTTATACCCATATCATCAGCTATGACAAAGTTCAACTGATTAATTCTCATCTTATTTATAGTAACATTACAACCAAAATCAGAATTAATTATCAGGTTATCAAGTGTAATAGAGTCTGAGAAAATAATCGGGTTAGAGCCTTGCAAATTTATGTGTGTTAAGTTGGGAGCAGTAATATAAAGTTCAATATTGCTATTCACTTTTTCCATGTTATAGGGAAAGAATAGCTGACCAAATGCAGTATCTGGGTTCTTTATTTGTACAGTCAATTTGCCATCAATGACATCAAAATCCAAATATGAAAGCAATCTTTCCGGTCCTTTAACCTTTATACTGCTTTTCTTGCCTTGTATGATATGAACTGGAACTAATGCTGCAACCTCTAATTCCTGGAACTTTTCAACAGAAATATTCTTGGTTACGACCTTACCAAAGTCCCCTTTCTTGCGAATACAAGAACTGAAAAGGAATAGGCAAGCAGCGAAAACAAGGCTGAGATTAATTATTTTTCCAAATGTTGTCTTCATAATGATATTCCTCCTTTTTTATTTTAGTTTGCCTGTTGTCACAGCATTGAACAACAATTCAAGATTAATAGTTGTCTCGCTATCTCCCTCCTGACGTCGAGCAATCACATTATTGCCCTGAATCGAAGGCTCCGCGTAGAGTACGTCATCTCCCATCTCATTGGTTTGACGAATGCCGAAGGTGTATTCAGCTGTGATTTCCTCAGTTGATGCATTCATAAGGATTTGTGAGTTATCAAGTATAATAATGTGGTCAAGCAACTGCTCAACATCATGCACCTGATGAGTAGAGATAAACAGCGATGCGTCTTCTGCCATATTGCCAGCAACTACCTTACGGAAAAGTGCCTTTGAAGGAATATCGAGTCCGTTAGTAGGTTCATCCATCAGAAGAATACGACAACCAGTAGCAAGTGCAAAACTCATATACACTTTCTTTTTCTGACCCATAGAGAGTTGCTTAAAGTCGAGATTAGAGGACATCTCGAAGTCTGACAAACACTTTTCAAGGACCTCCTCGCTAAATCGAGGATAGAAGTCTCCATGAATCTTAGCATACTTACTGAGTGACATGTTGGGCAAGTCGTATTCCTCAGGTACAATATACAGTTCCTCTAACATTTCTGGATAACGGCATGAAGCGGTGTAACCATCAACGATAACACTACCCTTCTTCGGTTTCAGAAGTCCTGCTATAAGATATAACAGCGTACTCTTTCCTGTTCCGTTCTTGCCTAACAGACCATAAATTCGGTTCTCATTGAGTTGTAGATTCAACCCCTCAAACACGTTGTGCTTGCTTTTAGGATAGCTGAAAGTAAGTTCATTTACTTGAATCATAGGGCTTTTCTTTTTGATAGATTGTTTTCTTTGATTGCATTTTTTATTCTCATTTTTTAAACCTAAAGTGTACTACCATAATAGTACACTGCAAATGTAAGACTAAAAATCAATACTTGCAAGTATTTTAGTAAAAAAATGATGGAAAGATAATCATTTTCTTATGACCAGCCTCCACTAAACAATCATGCTATTTAGGTTTTCTAAGAAAAAAGAAAGCCATATATAAATAAGGTATAAATGGAATAGAGTGACAACTACAAAGCACCTTTTGTAATAAATTTATCATTGCTTCATTTTCTATTCATGCTTAATAGCATCTGAATTAAGCCTTAATTGGCTTTCAAAAGACGCCCTTTTGGAGTCTAACTAACGCCCTTTAAGAAGCCAATTAAGCACCTTTTAAAATCCAACCTTATAACCATCAGAATATAAGGAAGTTACAAAGGCAACACAAAACACACTTTTATACATTTCAAAAGACTTAAAAGCAACAAATTATGTAAAGATATTTTTCTGTGTTTTGATAAAAGTACTAACAAACCTTAAACACTTTCAAAGTATGCCTCATAGTCATCAGAGAGTGTATAGATGCTGTCCCTCTGCCCCATAATCTCTCGCAATTTCATCATCATCAACCATGCGGGAGAGTAATATTCGAGTTCAAGCTGATGCTGGATCTCCTTAGCCGACAGTACCTGCTTGATGGATGTCATCATGTGCGCAGTAGAGAACCAATCATACAGCGGTAGTTTGCTATGTTCCATAACGGTACCCTTTGTCAACGAGATTCTGTTGCCACAGTTCTCACATTGAAAGGATTTCCTTCCAGGCAGCCATTTATACTTTGTAGCTCCACACTTAGGACACACAACACCTATTTCCTCTCGAACAGCTCTAAGGTAGTTCTCGCAGCTATCCTCATCAGGGAACATCTGGAAGAAGTCTTTCAATAACATAGGTCTCATATTTGTGACAAATATAATTGATTTTCAGATTTTTACAATGGAGCTATATTGAAATTAACATACCTTAGTACTTTTATCAAAACACAGAAAGATATTTCGTACCTTAAAGGATAAATACATTCTATCAAAGAATAAGCCATTAACCACACGCCAAATCCCCCAAAAAAAATAAAAGACAGCTTTTAAGTGAAGTCTTTAATGAAAAGCACCTATTAAATAACAAGAAAATAGTAACTTTGTAAACATAAACAATTTACCGTAAAGTTTGAAACTCAAATGGCAAAGGCTGCCCTTCCCATATATTCTTAACCGACTTTTTGAGACGGAAAGTTCTCTTGTACTCATTAGGAAAGGGAGTAAATGAGGGAGAGACACAACTATCATAAATAGCATTAAATTCAAAACAACAACAATGAAGCATATATTCCTAAAGACAATCATGCTTTCTCTGTCCCTATTGGCTGTTGCATGCAAAGGAGAGAAACAGAAGGGAGATTTCTCAACATTAGACAAACCCTTTGTAGAATCCTATAACAACAATAGGTCTGACGACACATATACATCAAAGGGAAAGAAGAATGCGAACCAGAAAAACACATTTGAAGTAAAACAGGGCTTAGAAATTCCTATCGGTAAAGCCAATATTCCGTCTCTCATACTCTATCGTGAGGGCTATACAACATCGTATAACGCAGCAACACATACGCCTAACTGGGTGGCATGGCATCTAACGGCAGCTCACACAAACGGACCTATTAAGCGCAAGGGTATCACCTTCCAAGCAGACGAAGAGATACCGGCACCACGTGTTGACACTTATGATTATATGCGTTCTGGCTACGACAGAGGACACATGTGTCCTGCTGGTGACAACCATTGGAGCCAAAAAGCAATGGAACAGAGTTTCCTGATGACGAATATTTGTCCACAAGTACCAGCCTTGAACAGTGGTTTGTGGAATACAGTAGAAAAGCTTTGTCGAACATGGGCAGAGCAATATGGCGATGTTTATATTGTCTGTGGACCTATCTATTTCAATCGAAAGCATAAGACAATTGGAAAGAATAAAGTGCAAGTGCCTGAAGCTTTCTTCAAAGTTGTCCTCCGACTGAAAGGCGAACCGAAGGCTATTGGTTTTATATGCAGAAACGCATCGGCTAAAGGACACAAGAAGACTGATTACGTCAATACAGTTGACGAGGTAGAACGCATCACTGGAATGGACTTCTTCTCACAACTTCCTGATAACATTGAACAGGTAATAGAAAGCCAAGCTAATATAAAAGAGTGGTATTAATAAGGAGTTAAAGACTTTAAGCGATGGTAAATGAAGAACTAAAATATAGGATTTTACAGAACTTCGGATTTACGCCTACTGCCGACCAGCTACATGCCGTAGAGGTCTTTGCACGCTTTATGACCGACCGTGATGAGCGTGCTGTAATGATTCTCCGTGGTAGTGCTGGTACGGGTAAGACATCCTTAGCAGGTGCAATCGTGCGTACAATGCAGGAATTACGACAGAAGGTTTCACTACTGGCACCAACGGGTCGTGCAGCAAAGGTATTCTCATTGAATGCCAATCAGCCTGCAGCAACGATTCATCGCTCTATCTATCGGGAAAAAGCATTTACAGGACTTGATGGGAAGTTTAATCTGAATGTCAATCTCTTTCATGACCGTTTATTTATGGTTGATGAAGCATCTATGATTAGTTTGTCATCAAATAATAGCACTTTCGGTAGCGGTTGTCTACTTGACGACCTTATCCAATTTGTTTACAACGACCGTAATTGTCGTATGTTGCTTGTTGGCGACAAGGCACAGCTCCCTCCTGTAGGTGAAGAAGAGAGTCCTGCGCTACGTGCGGATGTCCTTCGTGCCTATGGACTGACTGTCTATGAGTGTGATTTAAACGAGGTTCTTCGTCAGAGTCAAGACTCAGGCATTCTCTATAACGCTACCGTTATTCGCCAAATGATAACCCATGATGAGGTAACGCAACTACCAAAGATTCGTTTCAATGGCTTTGCTGACATCTCCATCGTACCAGGTGATGAACTTATCGAACGACTGGCCTCCAGCTATTCAGAGGTTGGAATCGACGAGACTATGGTCATCACGCGATCCAACAAACGTGCTAATGTCTTCAATCAAGGTATTCGAAACATGGTTCTTGGACGTGAGGAAGAACTGACAACAGGCGACATGTTGATGGTCGTGAAGAATAAGTATAAGAACAGCCCAACCCCATCACCTTCCCTCAATGGCAGCCTCAACAATGCTATAAATAATATAAACAGTCTTACCACACAAGCGACAAGACAGGTTACGCAACTCCCTTCAGGAGGTGGAAAGGAGATAGAAAAACCCGCACTTACCTTCATTGCCAATGGCGACCGCGCTGTTGTGCGTCGTGTTCGCAATGTTCGTGAGTTCTATGGGTTCCGCTTTGCCGATGTATCACTGGAGTTTCCCGACTATAATAATGCCGAAGAGGAGATGACGGTCATCCTTGATGCACTGATGACAGAAGCCCCTGCCTTGACACAAGAGCAGAACGAACAACTCTTCCAACGTGTGTTGGAGGATTATGAAGACATCCCCTTAAAGGCAGACCGCATGAAAAAGGTGCGCGAAGATGAGTATTATAACGCCCTACAGGTAAAGTTCGGTTATGCTATCACCTGTCACAAAGCACAAGGCGGACAGTGGGCACACATCTATCTTGACCAAGGATATATGACAGATGAGATGCTCACACCCGACTATATCCATTGGCTTTACACCGCTTTCACTCGTGCTACAGAACATCTCTACCTTGTCAACTGGCCCAAAACGCAAGTAGAATAGGCATTTGTAACCGAAGTTTTAATCTCATTACATGGATAATAAACATTTCCATAAGACCTAAACAGCATAAAAAACATAATGGTGTGCATCATCTACAGAGGCTATTGACACAGAGTACACCTATGATGCAAAAGGAATATACTGCTCTTTTATCTTTATAATAAAACAATCTGGACTTAGCCTGAGTTGGTTTCATTTGTTCCTCCAAGCCTTTCCACATGATTAAACCCGATTTAACAATCAGAAGACACTTATCATAGACGCTTACAGAAAACATTCTAAGACGTATTTATCTATTGATGACAACACCTCCACCTACCCTTTTTTAGACTCGTGTTGATGCCCAACACATGTGGTGCGCATGCCCCGCACCAATGGTGCGGAGGCTTAACACCAATAGTGTTGACCGCTTAACACAAGACGCTATGTTGTCAATAAGAAAACAAAAGACCATTAGCATATATGAATACGACCATTAACAAATAACAATTACTTGCTTAAACCCAAATCATTCAACCACACTCCTTTATAGTTAAAACATGCTAAAGACAAACCAACTAAACGAAATTATACCTATCTTTGGCAAATATAGTAGTTAAATTTTTTATTCACTAAAGCTTAAAAAGATTATGAAGAAAGTATTTATTATGGCTATTGCTGTAGCAGCAATGACCTTCGCAAGTTGTAACAACGGTAAGACTAATGCTCCTAAGGCTAATGCAGACTCAGACACAACAGAGTCAGTTGCAACTGATTCAGCAACAACTGCAGCAGCTCCAGCCTCAGCAGATCAGCTCATCGAGCAACTCAACGATAAAGTAAAGGCTAAGGACGATAAGGGTGTAGCTGCCTTGCTTACAGTAGCACAGACCAAAATGGCTGAATTGGCACAGAAAGATCCAAAAGAGGCACAGGCTTATGTTGCAAAACTTCAGCAGTGGATGCAGAGTAACTCTGAGAATATTAAGGCTGCCTTGAAGTCTTCTGGTAATGAAGCTGCCGCTAACGCAGTAGGTGCTGCTATCGACGCTGCATCAAAGGCTGACCCAAAGGCTATTACTGAAGGCATGTCAAAGGCTAAGGAAGCTATGCAATCAGCATCACCTGAGCAGGTAGAAGCTGCTAAGAAGGCTGCCAAGGAAGCTGCAGAAAAGATGCAGGGCAAGACTGGCGAGGCTGCACAGAAGGCAATGAAAGACTTAGGTCTTTAATATCACCTACCCCACTTCCTTCACAGCTTGAAGGAAGTGGGAGATTATTCAAGCCGATACGATAAAGAAATCATCCAAGAGAAACACACTATCTCAAATAGTTTTCGTATCTTCGCACTATGATTAAGATTGAAGATGCACAAAAGAAGCAGGCTACAGTAATAGCCCGTTTGATTATGGAGGCTATGAACCACGAGTGTTGTCAGTGGTTTGCAGGTCCTAACCACACCTTAGAAGACTTTCATCTGCTAATGACAAGATTAGTGGAACGTGAAGACTCGCAATACTCCTATCTTAATACACTTGTAGCAATAACAGAAACAAATAAGATTGTTGGTATCTGCGTAAGCTATGACGGAGCTAAACTTAGAGAGCTAAGAAAGGCTTTCATTGAAGGAGCTTTGGAGGCTTTCGATTGTGACTTTTCTGATATGGAGGACGAGACAACAGCTGGTGAACTATATATTGACTCACTTTGTGTTGACAATTCTTTCCGTGGACGAGGGCTTGCTAAGCAGCTACTTAAAGCTACAATAGAGAAAGGAAGAAAGATGAACCTCCCTACTGGATTACTTGTTGACACAGGAAACCCTCAGGCAGAACGACTTTATCACCATGTAGGATTCGTATATATGGGTGATAATCAATGGGGCGGTCATAAGATGAAGCACCTACAAAAGCCATTATAAAATCACATTTCAACAGGTGATAAGCATTATGCTGTAAGTAGAAAAGTACATCTTTATTTGCCTATCTCTCCCCTTTGTCGTATCTTTGCATATGCAATAGGTTCATTACTATCATGATTAAAAAGGGAAAGCGGTGTAATTCCGCTACTGTCCCGCAGCTGTAAGTTGTCTCTCATTGGTAAGCTGATACCACTGGTGAATATAAAACCGGGAAGGTGCTTACCTACATTGGATAACAAGTCAGAAGACCTGCCATTGCAAGTCATTGCATCCCTCGAGGAAGGGCACTGCATAGAACCATTTGATTACAGAAAGAGATATGAGGCAGTTGGCTTCTTTCTTACTTTTATTGTGCCCACTCGGTGCGATAGCACAGACTATTGAATCTGACACAACACAAACCATAGATGAGCTTGTGGTCAATGGCTTTCGCATTTCTGGAAATGTATTGGCAAGTTCGCCAGTACAGACACTTTCACATGCTGATATGGAACGACTTGGCATCCACGATATGGGCGATGCCTTGAAACGATTTGCAGGTGTACAAGTGAAAGACTATGGTGGTGTAGGCGGTATGAAGACGGTCAACATCCGTGGTCTTGGAGCTGGTCATACGGGAGTCGTTTATGATGGTGTTCAGGTAGGTGACTGTCAAAGCGGACAAGTAGACCTATCTCGCTTTACCCTCGATAATATCTCACTCATCAGTCTTCAAATTGGTCAAGACGACAATATTTATCAGAGTGCAAAGTCATATGCTTCTGCGGGAATGATTAATATTAGTACACTGCAAGGCTATACAGACCGTAATGGTCAATCAACAAGAAAGAAGACTCAGCTCGCGGCAACCATCCGAACAGGTAGTTATGGTCTATTCTCACCTTCCCTACTCTTCCACCAGCAGTTTTCACGCCTTGGTATTGGGGCATACGGAAGCTATGAAAGGGCTGATGGCGTTTACGCTTTCAAATTGAAAAATGGTGTTAAGACTATCAATGAACGACGTAACAATAGTGACATTGAGACTTGGAGAGGAGAAATTAACCTTGATTATCAACTCAATGATAATCAAATACTGAAGTGGAAGACATACGGTTTCACCTCTCATCGAGGCTTACCGGGTGCTGTCATCTATGATAACACCTACTCTGCTGAGCGATTAGTAGACAAAAATGTCTTCACACAACTATTCTATGAAAACCAATTTAGCCAGCGTATCAAGTTGAAAGCAGCTGCTAAATGGAATTATTCATGGTCACGCTATTCGGATATACCTGCCAGTGGATATAAAGAAGATACCTACCGACAGAACGAGACTTACCTTACAGCGACTCTGTGGACAAATCCTTTGCAGGGATTAAACCTTTCCTTCGCACAGGATTATGCGCATAACCATCTATCCATGACGCTTCCGAAAGCTGCCAACCCTACCCGCAACTCGCTGTGGACAGCTTTAGCAGCTAACTATCAGATAGGCGCATTCAGTGTCAATGCATCTCTTCTTGCAACGAACATCTATGAAAGTGTAAAGCAAGGGAACGCTTCAAACGGATTTCACAGACTGTCGCCTGCCTTTAGTATGCAGTGGCGTTGTCTGCAAGACTTCCGCCTCCGCTTTGGATATAAGGACATCTTCCGTACTCCAACACTCAATGAACTTTATTATACAGGTATCGGCAACCGCCATCTAAACCCTGAGAAATCACGCATGTGGAACCTTGGTGCCACTTACTCGCACACCTTTAATCGTACACTCCAGCTTTCCTTGACCGCTGATGGGTATTTCGGCAATGTCACCGATAAGATTATTGCGGTACCAAAGATGTTCTATTGGCAGATGATGAACGCTGGGAAGGTGCGCCAATTAGGGCTGGATGTATCAGCAAACATAGAGAAGAGATGGGGTAATGATTGGTCCGTGAGTGCGACTGGCAGCTATAGTTACCTAAGTGCAACCGATAGGACTGATCTTTCGGAGCTATCCTATGGAGACCAAATAGCTTATACACCTCACCATTCAGGCTCTGCAAACATATTGATACACTCCCCTTGGCTAGATTTCGGATACAATGTCCTCCTTATGGGAGAACGATATACCTTAGGATATAACATTCCACATAACCGTATGTCAGGCTTTACCGACCATAGCATCACACTCTCTCGGGAGTTCAACATCAATAAGCAGCAATTACGAGTACAGTTTGATGTCCGCAATCTTGGCAACAAGAATTATGAGGTTGTTCGCTTCTATCCAATGCCAGGTACCAACTGGCGCCTGTCTGTAAGCTGGGAACTTTGAGTAAAGAACGATTAAGTAAAACCAATTATAAACAAAACAATGAAGACAATGAAAAAGAATCTACTTGCGTTAGGCATTATCCTCATGTCTGCGCTCACATTCACTGCTTGTAGTGATGACAATGGCTATGATGATGGTGTCCAGCCAAGCCTGTCAAGTACTAACACCTACATTCCTTGTGCTGGTAATTACATGAAGAATGACGGCACCGTAGGTCTGCTTGACTATAATACGGGGAATCGTCCTAATGCACCATTCCTTTATTATGACGCATATCAGGCACAGAATGGTACAGGGATTGGCGATGCACAAGACCTTATCATCGTTGGTAACAAGATTATCGTTACAAGTACTAGTTCGTCAAAGCTTGAAATTCTTAACCGCTTAGGGAAATTAGAGCACAGAGTGAAACTCCATAACACACAACCAAGATTCTTGGCTACAGATGGTAAGTACGTCTATTTCTCTGCTTATACGGGTAAAGTATATAAAGTAAATCCCAATGACTATAAGAAAACCATTATCGATTCAGTTATCGTTGGCTCACATCCAGAGGCTCTATCTGTGGCTAATGGCAAGCTTTATGTCAATATGAGTGACTATAACTATGATGGAACAGGAAAGTCAGTATCAGTAGTCGACCTCAATACCTTTAAGAAGATAAAGGAACTTCAAGTTGCTTTGAATCCCTACGACCAGAGCATTGCTGTCGGTGATAAGGTTTACTTCGCATCTTCATTCCATGGGGAGGATGCTGCTGTGCAAGTCATTGATGCCAAGACTGACCAAGTCACAACGCTATGCAAAGCCAACATCTTTGGTTATGACAAGACAAAGAACAGATTGATCTGCTTCTCTACCCAATACGACTACACACTTAAACGTTTTGTGGTAAACAAAGCTTTTACTTATGACATAGCAACAAAGGAGCAGAAAGAATTAAACCTAGAAGGTCTTATTTCCCCATCACAGGTTAGCGTAGACAGTAAAGGTTACATCTACGTTATTGACACTCCCAAGTATTCAGAACCAAGTAGAGTGTTCTATTATAGCCCTGAAGGTAAGCTGATTCAAGGTCCTATCCTTGTAGGATATGATGCACACAAGATTAAATTTGCTAATTAAACAACCCTACACTTTCTTAGCAAATCCTTTTCTCATCCCCTGCAAACAGTACTATTTACTCCCCTCTCCATCTCGGAGAGGGGTTGGGGGTGAGGCTTTTTTTTCTTCTTTTCCTTGCCCATTCCATTTAATCTTATTACCTTTGCGCCCGTTGAGTGAGAATTAACTTATTAATAATGATGTTACAAACAACTAAATTCAATCAAGCTAACGTTTGCGCCTTATATAATAAAGGTGTAAATGCACTTGCTATTGCGTTGGAATCTTTAACATCTAAATACGAGAAAAAGATAGTAAATTATTTGGTAGTTCCAAATATTTGTATACTCTCTCTCTCTCTCTCTCTCTCTCTCTCTCTCTCTCTCTCTCTCTCTAGTAGAGCAGACGTAAATTACACATTTTTTTCTTCTCGCGTACGCGCGCGCGAAGCGTGCCGCAAACCCTGTAAACAAAGGACTTCTAGGAGTTTCCTTTGTTCTTTTTTTGTGTCCGTACCTAAACCGAATTATAGAGAAATTAAGCACGAAATAACAACTATTTTTAATCAATAAAACAATGGATACATTAACTCTGTATCCTTTAACTTTAAAACAAAATGATAGCAACAGAAAGAAAGATTTATCTAAAGCCTCAATGCAACATCATTTGCACGGAGACAGAAGCCCTGTTAGGCACTGCCAGTGGTAATGCTGGAAAGATTCAGTCAGGAACGGTAACGGGCGATGCAAAGCGTAACTTCTTTAACGAAGAAGAAGACGAAGACCAGGAAGGATTTTCTTGGGACAATACAGAAAAGGACTAAAGATTATAAGAAAGGAAAACTAAAATGAATAAGTTTATGAAGAGAACAACTATAGGTTCAGTAATGCGAGGTATGTGTTATGGTTTCGCAGCCTTATTGTTTACTGCTAGCTGTGCGAATGACGACGTTGCACAAGAGAACAAGCAAAAGAAAGATAATATCCCTGCTGGTACAACCGTCTTTACAGGTACTTCTCAAACGGAAGTCACAACACGTACAGCCATTCTTAATCATACAAAGGGTTCAGATGCTTCTGTGAATTGGAGCAGCACAGACAAGATATGGGTAAAGGACGATGGAGGAAACTGGCAGCAGAGTGGAGCTGTAACATTCCCCTTTGCTACTAATAAGGCACAAGGAATGTTTGCCCTTTCTGGTACTTATACAGGTTCTACACACGATATTCTTTACACAAACAAGACTATTTCGGGGACGCAACCACAAGTAGAGATAAAGGCAACACAAGCACAGTCTGCCCCAAACAACTTTGACCATGCAGGTGAATCCGGCGATTTTGGTATCGCAACAGGTAACAAAGCGGGCAGTAATTACAAATTCACCCTTAATCACAAGGCTGCTTATCTCTGTTTTATCCCTCGATCAAGTAACCCATACGTAAATCGCAGTAAGTTGATTAAGGTTGAGATTATGAGCGATGACGATATTGCTGGTACTTACAACATAGCTGCCAATGGAGCTCTTACCCTCGCTTCAGGCGGTTCAAAGACAATCACCGTAACAACTGGTTCGGGCTTTGCAATTGATAACTCTGCTGATGATATGAGCAAGAATGCAACCTATGCAGTCGTTGCTCCTGGTACACATACTTTCCGCATTCGTTATTGGCTTCGCAATACAACTGACAATCCAGATGGCACAATAGAGGGAACAGTATCAAAGATCGTTACGGTAAATTGTACGGCAGGTTCAATTCATGATATAACAGCTAATCTTGATCCGCATGATTACGATGGCGACCATTACTCTATGTGGGATGCTCAGCAGCTATATTGGTATGGTTACGAATGGACAAAGAACTTGGGATCAGGCGTAGGCCAGCCAACCATTAATAACGGGCTTCCAGGTGCAACAACTTCCAGCAACTACGCCAAGAGCAACACTGACTCTCGTTGGTTTCACGAGGGCAGCGGTGCATTCCAAGCTACCCATTCATGTGCTACCCTTCCTAATGCCAACGAGATGTCTTGGTATTGCATGGCTGGTGATCCTCATTGGGACACAAACGAATTATGGACTACTATGGGTCACATATATAAAGGTGGTATGTGGTTTAAGAAGAAATCTGTTTTGAAAGCAGAGAATAATTATGATACAGAGAAGTCCTACGATCGTTTAACAGATTTACGTACAACACGGAAGGAGTACAACAATAGTAGTGTCAGCTCAGATCTCCCTTCCGCAGCCAACGCAAGCAATTACTTCTACTTGCCCACTTTGGGTTGGTACGACTGTAATAGCATTAGCAACTCTTGTCAGCTGCTCGGCATTGGTCTCAACGTCGGCTATTGGTCGTCAAGTGCCGATCCTTCAAACAATCTCCAAGCATGCAGTCTGGCATTCAGCAGTGTTGGCGTCGTAGTGCAATTCAACAGCCGCTCAGACGGGTTCATTGTTGGGACGTTTGAGTAGTCCTTGCGATTGTCTTTTATAGGTGTCGCTATCTAAAAGGCGACACCTAAGATATATTCATGAGTGGTTATCTTCTACTCTGTTTGATAAACAATAGTAGATAATTAATGCGAAAAAATATGACAAAAAGGGGTAAAAATAAACCCTTTATAAGTGGCTGACAATCAAGGTCTTATAAATAGGGTATCTAAGTATGATACTTAGGGGGTCTAAGTATGATACTCAGGTACCCTAAGTATGATACTTAGGTACCCTCAGTCCCATACCGAGGGTGGCTCGAATAAGAAAATAATTTACATATTGTATTTACCAACTTTAAAACATTGAGATTATGGCATTTTTTAAGAAAGTAAAGAAAAAGTTGACGGGGCTATGGTATCCGGAAGCGATAACCGTTGGAAAGCCCGTAACAACAGATCAAGTGGCTGACCGATTGGCATTGATTTCGACCGTGAGTCGCGGTGACACGTATGCGGTGTTGAAAGACTTAGGAGTTGTTATGGCTGCTTTTATGGCAGAAGGTCGCACGGTGAAGTTGGAGGGCATAGGTACGTTTTACTACACCATCAACGCCGATAAGGGTATTGCAAAGCCTGAAGAGGTGACGGCAAAGCAAATAAAGAATGTCCGTGTGCGTTTTATCCCCGAGACTTCTCGCACGCAGAGCAATAAAGTTGCCACTCGCTCGCTGGTTTCTGATAACATTCATTGGGAAGAGTGGAAGGAAAGCCTCACCCCCAACCCCAAGCCGAAAGGAGAGGGGAGTGAAGAGCATCCTGGACCACAGGTTGGGTAGGAAAGGAAGCCGCCCCTAAAGAAGCCTCCCCAAGCCTTTCCAAAGGAGGGGGAGTGCCTACGGGAGCTAGTTAGGATAGGTTTTTCTCAATCTCCATAAATTAAGGACAGACGAGAGCGTCTGTCCTTATTTTGTGGCGTGTTTAGGAGACATCCCCTCCTTTCGGCTTGGGGAGACCCTAATTTTGAATTATGAAATCTGAATTTAATAGTAACTCTTACAACGGAGTTGTGAAGATAAATGTACGGATAACCCAATAAGAGAGAATACCACAGAGATAACCCAAGAAAGCTATCCACGAAATCTTCTTCATGTACCAACCAAAGGTTATCTTCTCCAATCCCATTACGACAACACCTGCTGCAGAACCGATGATAAGGATAGAACCACCCACCCCAGCACAATAAGCCAATAGCTGCCAGAAGATACCATCAACAGCCATGTCGCCTGTTGCCTGAACAGGATACATACCCATACTACCTGCAACAAGTGGGACGTTGTCAACAATAGACGATAATACTCCAATGATACCCGTCACTGCATAATGATTACCTTGGAAGAAACTGTTTAATCCTCCACCGAGTTCGTGTAATACTCCCACTTCTTCAAGACAGGCAACAGCCATCAAAATACCAAGGAAGAAGAGGATTGTTGACATGTCAATACGGCTCAACAGATTGGTGACACGCTTAGAGAAGTCTTCGCTATCGCCCTTAGCACGATGTAGCTTGCGATAAAATATCTCTGTAATCGTCCAAAGAATACCCAGGACAAAGAGGATTCCAACGAATGGGGGAAGGTCTGTGAAATAATGGAATACTGGTACGAAACAGAGTCCACCCACACCAATGGCAAAGATTATCTTGCGTTGTGAGCCATTGAACTCTAATAGTTCAGTATCACAAGAGTGATCGGTCTCTAACATATCACCACCTAACTTGCCCTTTAATAAGAACTGAAGAACAAAGGCTGGGATAATCATTGATATAAGAGATGGAATGAAAATCTCGCTTATCACGCCACCAGCTGTTATCATTCCTGCATTCCACAACATGATAGTTGTCACATCACCGATTGGTGAGAAAGCACCACCCGAGTTGGCGGCAATGATAACCAATGACGCATAAATCATACGGTCCTTATGGTCTTGAACGAGCTTGCGAAGAATCATAATCATCACAATACTTGTTGTCAAGTTGTCCAAGATAGCTGAAAGGAAGAATGTCATGAAGGCTATCTTCCATAATAAACTACGCTTTGACTTAGAACGCATCACGTCTTTAACCCAATTAAAGCCACCATTCTGATCAACAATCTCAACGATTGTCATCGCTCCCATGAGGAAGAAAAGCGTAGTTGCAGTGTCACCAAGATGCTCGGTTATCAACTTGTTGGCAAATGTAACTAACTGATCACCCACACCCTTAAACTCTGGGTGCATCAGCTGTACAAACGGTGCTGGATCAAACATGTAAAGTGTCCAGCAGAAAACAAACATCAATAAGGCAACTGCTGCCTTGTTAACCTTAGTAAGGCTCTCCATTGCAATGAGCGCATAGCCCAGCACGAAGACTACAATAATCGCAATTGTTAGTGTAGACATAAATGATTATAATTTCTAATATTTTATTAGTGTACAAAGATACGCAAAAGATATGAGTTGCCTATAAAGAATTGAAATTAATTCTAAGAAAGATAGACTTATTTGGCAAATTGTAGTATATTTGCAAATAAAGCAAGAAATAAGAGGTCGAAAATAACCGAACGATAGATAAAATTATGGAAAAGAAACATCTCAACGTTGTCTGCGCTGTTATTCATGATGGTGATAAGATTCTATGTACACAGCGATTGCGCAAAGGTCCTAATTATATTGCTGAACATTGGGAGTTTCCTGGTGGTAAAGTCAATGAAGGGGAAAATGATCATGAGGCTTTACGTCGTGAAATACTTGAGGAAATGGACTGGGACATCTATGTCGGAGCAAAACTTGGGAGCGTTGAATATGACTATCCAGACTTTTCAATCTGCCTTACCGCCTACGACTGTATGGCACATGACAATAATTTTAAACTTCTCGAACATATTGACTCCTGTTGGTTGAAACCAGAAGAGTTCTCAAAACTCGATTGGACTGAGACTGATGCGGCACTCATCAAACAGCTTTGGAAATAAAATCAGCCTCCTTCCACTACCTGCCTCTACTTATACTCATTTAGTACGATTTGTTATCGTCAATCAACAAACAGAACAATGAACACAGAAATACAATCACTTGTTAATCAACTTAATGCTGCATCCGACGCTTATTACAATGGTCGTGATGAACTTATGACTGACTATGAATGGGATGCAGCCTTTGATAAGCTAAAAAAGTTAGAAGAAGAAACAGGTATTATACTCCCCGATTCTCCAACACAAAATGTATCTGCCGATAATGTTACTGGCAAAAAGGAAAAACATGAATTCCCTGCACTCTCCTTGGCAAAGACTAAGAAGGTAGAAGACTTGGCGAAATGGGCAGAGAATAGACCTATATGGCTCTCATGGAAGTTGGATGGATTGACACTTGTTGTTACATACGATAATGGTAAACTGACTAAGGTTGTCACACGTGGAAACGGTCATATTGGCACCAATATTACTCATCTTTCTACGGCTATTGATGGTATCTTGCAAACCATTCCCTACAAGGGGCATCTTGTTATCCGTGGTGAAGCTGTCATCAGTTATCCTGATTTTGAACAGTTTAACATAGAGGCAGAGGAAGAATATGCCAACCCTCGCAACCTCGCATCGGGCTCTCTCACTTTGAAAGATATCAATGAGGTGAAAGCCCGTCACCTGCGCTGGATTCCCTTTACACTCGTTTATACAGAGGAAGAAATAAACTCTTGGGGCGGACGCATGGAATGGCTTGAACACCAAGGGTTCAGAGTTGTCGACAGAGAGCTCATTGAACAGCCTACCGTTAATAACATAGAAGCAGTCATTCATCATTGGACAGAAAGAGTTACTGGTGTGAGTTCATCACCATTCCCCTACCCTGTTGATGGCTTGGTCATCTCATACGACGACACAGCCTATGCTGCAACAGGTTCTGTCACTGGTCATCACGCCACACGTGCAGGCTATGCTTTTAAATGGCAAGACGAGAGTGCTGAAACAGAATTAGACTATATAGAATGGTCATGTGCTGCTTCAACAATCTCACCAGTAGCTGTTTTTCGCCCTGTAGACTTAGAAGGAACAACCGTTAAACGTGCATCACTTTGCAACATCTCCGAGTGTGAACGATTAGGGATTGGTGATAAAGGTACGAAGATAGCTGTTATCAAAGCTAATAAGATTATTCCGAAGGTTATTAACGTTATTGAAAGCGTTGGTACTTTCCATATTCCTGAGACATGTCCAGTATGCCATTCTGCTACAGAAGTTAGCGAAAGTGAGGTTAGTGGAACACGCACACTACACTGTACCAATACACATTGTCCAGCTAAACAGCTGAAGAAGTTTGGTAGATTTGTATCAAAAGAAGGTGTAAACATTGACGGACTCTCTGAACAAACCGTGCAGAAATTTATTAATCTTGGCTGGGTTCGTGAGTATGCCGACCTTTTCCATCTTACAGAACATACCACAGAGCTGCGTACAATGGAAGGTTTCGGAAACAAGAGTGTCACTAAAATATTGGCTGCTATTGAAAAAGCACGTAATGTAGAAGCACGTCGTCTGCTCTTTGCTTTAAACATTCCACTTGTTGGACAGGATGTTTGTAATCGTCTTTTATCAGCATATCCATTGGAGGAACTTATTAAAACGGCTACAGAAAGTGCTACAGAAGATGTCTTCTCAACCATTGCTGGTATTGGACCAGAGAAGAGTGCAAGCTTTGTACGCTGGATGAAAGATACTGATAATCAATCAATGCTACAGCATCTATTGGTTGAGCTAAACGTTAGTCAACCTTCATCAGCTCCAACTGGTGATAGTTGCCAGGGATTAACCTTCGTCGTTACGGGTGATGTTCACCATTATAAGAACCGTAACGAATTGAAAGCATACATAGAAAGTCAAGGTGGTAAGGTAACTGGCTCTGTTTCTAAATCAACGAATTATCTTATAAACAACGACGTAGAAAGTACTTCTGGAAAAAATCAGAAAGCCAAGGAACTTTCCATTCCTATTATCTCTGAAGATGAATTCATAGCTCGATTTGCACAAGTTACAGCACCAGAAACATCTTCACAACCAACAGAAGGAAGTCTATTCTAAGATATAGATTCTATAAACATATAAAGAGAGTGTGTCAAAATGCAAAAGACCATTTCTATACTCGGTTTTGAGTAAAGAAATGGTCTTTTCTTTAACTTTAGAAGAATCCTACTTATAGATTGAAAATGTCAAGTTAATGATTTGAATTCTGACACACCCCTATGTAAAGATTAGAAAGTCACGCTCGTTCGTCCGCTTATGGCTCTGCAATCTCTGGTCCCGATTGAGAGTGATTCTTAGCTGGCTTCTTAGTTTCCTTTTCAGGCGCAGTAACACGTTCGTAGCTCACGCCAGTAAGTGTAAAATACTTCTTTGAGGGAGTGAGGTGTACCACAGGTTTCGTAATATGAACCTTTGGGTTGAACTCCGCTTTTCCTTTCTCAACCAGTTTACTCTGGAAAGAAGGTGTAAGTGTCCCGATGTCTCCGAAGTCTACAATGTCTCCGTTCTCAACGTGCTTTTTTGCTATTTCAGCTGCAAGTCTGAGAACAGCCTCAACCTCTGCACCTGTGAACGTTGTAGCGTGTGCCACTTCATCACAGAAACTACGATGATCAACTCTCTTTCGTCCTGTAGGATGTGCCTGCACAACGATTTTTCCTTTCAAAATTCCAACTGTTCCTTTACGCTCCTTTAGCGTATAGGCAATAGGTCTGTTCGACATAGTAATTAGTGTTGCCCCCGATTGTTAAGCCTTTGGAGGCTGGGGCTTTATCCTCCTCAACTTGTTAGTAGATTAATATCACAAAGGTAAGAAATTTCTTGACTATCTCCAAGAGATGTTCATACTTTTTCTTACATTTATCAACCCTTTTTCGCAAAATGGTTCACCTATTTTAGTAAAACCATCTACCTATTACCAGAAAACCGTCTACCTTTTTCGCCAAAAGGGTCTACCTTTTCTATTAAAAAGGTCTACCTTTTTTGCCGAAAAGGTAGACCCTTTTTGAAGAAACAGCCAAACATCTTCTATAGATTTGGATATGGTTAATTAATAACCCTAATAAGAATATGCGGTATTTGGCTTTCATTTTGTCCAATGATTTTCAATCTCTATTTTCATATCTCTGATAATTTAATGGTCATCAGCGTTGGAAAACAGAAGATTATGTTGTATCTTTGTGGTGAATTCTAAAAAATGTATAATATGTCTATAAATGTTATTGAATCGGTTATACAGACCAATCGTTCTCGAGAGTTGGTAAGTCAAATTATACCTATTCTCATAAGTTGGGCAAAACTCCGGTTAACTAATAAGACCTATGGAGACTTGCTTTCAGCCTTGGGGTATACACGCTTTTCAGGTATTGGAAGGCAACTTGGAAATGTGGAAACTGTTTTACGAGAACTTCGAGAGAGTACTGGAGCCGTAGATATCCCAACTCTAAATGCGTTAGTTAAAAATCCAAAGTCAGACCTTCCCGCTGATGGTTTCGAATTTGTGTATCCTAATTATAAAAAGCTATCTGTTCCTGAAAAGAAGATCTTCATTGCTGGGATGAATGAAAAAGCATGCGCTTATACAAAATGGGACTGGGTATTGAAAGAGTTGGGATTGAAGGAAGCTATTCTACTTTCAGAGTACCAACTAAATACCATAAAGAATGTACAATTTAATTATGGAGGTGAAGGGGTTGAACATAAAAACTTAAGGGAATTCATCTTTGAACATCCAGAAAGTATTAATTCTAACAATATAGTTTTTAAAGGAACAGAATATATATTGCCATCAGGAGACAGACTTGATGTTTATTTTGAATTTGAAGATAGAAAACATGTGGCTATAGAAGTTAAGCCAAGTACCTCTCCAGAGTCTGATATTATCCGTGGTATTTTCCAGTGTGTCAAATATCAAGCTGTAATGGAAGCGTTAAAAAGGATAGAGTGCCAAGACTATGGAATAGAAGTCATTTTACTTGTAGCTAAGAAATTATCTTTTCAAGAAAGAACACTTGCAGAAGATCTCGGGATATCATATATAGAAAACTTTAAAATGTAACATTCGTACAACTATATCAATACTTTGATTAGCAGTATTTCAAGAGTTTGTTTTTATAGTAGGATTCTTCTAAAGGCAAAGAAAAGACCATTCCTTTACTCAAAACCGAGTATAGGAATGGTCTTTTTTTGGATTATTTCTAACTGTAAGATTACCAAAATGAGATTTGCATTTTGACACATCTTCTGTTATATATAAATAAATCTTTTAGAATGTCCACTTAGCTGCAACTGTAGGGATAGCATAGAAGTGGTTATTCTGTCCTTTGTCGTTCCATACGAAATTATTGCTAATCTCAACCTCAGTACCCAAAGAGAGATTTACATCTTTCATTCCCTTAAGCGTATTGAGATTAAACCAGAACTGAGGCTCAGAGAGAAGTATCATTTTACCATTAACATTTGGATCATACCAAAGATCACAGAACCCAGAGAACGTACAAAGACCCTTAGCGAAGGTAGTTCCCCACACCTCTGTCAGCTGAAAACCACTGAAAGGATGTGCACCAGTGTGAGCATTCTTAAACTGATACTTATACATTAACTGAAGGCTAAACGTTTTTGAAAAGTCTTTTGAAGCCCAGTTCCATGCTCCACCAAGAAGAACAGCATGCTGATAACGGTTACCATAATAGCTATCCATTGTTTTACCAGAGCCTAAACCACCATTATACTCAATATGTGCAGCCCACTGCTTATTCTTCGTAAGATTAAACTCACGTGAAATCTCCCAATAAGCACCCATTACACCATCGCTCTTGTAATCAATATCAGTAAACATATAGGTAGAACCCCAAGTGTCAGGTTTGAACATTTCAACCGTCGTTGTTACTGACGTACGTGAATTAAGGTCCTTGCAAAGACTATGACCCAAGTCATAATGTAGCTGAACGTTTTGTGCACTTGCACAACCAAAAGCTGCTATCATACAGATAGCGAGGGAAAAGAATCTTTTCATAACTGTTCTTAGTTTATATATTAGAATCTACGGCAAAGTTACAAAAAAATCCTAAACTATCAACGTAATAGCAAAAGATTAGTTAACTTTGTAGCTATATGAGAATAGATATCATCACCGTATTACCAGAGATGCTGGAAGGATTCGTACACGAGAGCATCCTTGCCAGAGCTGAAAAGAAAGGGTTAGCAGAGATTCGTCTGCACAATCTTCGTGACTACACAAAGGATAAATGGCGGCGTGTTGACGACTATCCTTTTGGTGGACAAGCTGGTATGGTCATGCAGATTGAGCCTATAGACCGTTGTATCGCTGCTTTGAAGGAAGAGCGGGAGTACGACGAAGTCATCTTTACATCACCTGATGGCGAACAATTCAATCAGAAGATAGCCAATGACCTCTCGTTGGGAGGTAACTTCATTATTCTTGCAGGACATTATAAAGGTGTTGACCAACGTGTACGCGACCATCTCATCACACGTGAAATCTCTGTTGGCGACTTTGTTTTAACAGGTGGCGAACTACCAGCTGCTATCATTGCTGATGCTGTTGTACGACTGGTTCCAGGTGTTATCAGTGACGAACAGAGTGCACTCTCAGACTGTTTTATGGATGATATGCTCTCAGCACCTATCTACACTCGCCCTCGTAGTTATAATGGTTGGGATGTTCCTGAGATTCTACTCAGTGGAAACGAGGCTAAGATTAGACAATGGGAGTTTGATCAGGCAATGGAACGCACTAAACGACTACGCCCTGACCTCTTGAAAGAATAAAACTACTAAACGCTGTAAATTAACTTATAAAACAATAATAACTAAGGCGCAGCTTTGAAACATACAAAAGAAGTTGCAGTAATAGATAGGTACGCAATCCATACTCCTATCCTTTATTGCAACTTCTTTTTTTCGACATACTTCTATTACTTTAAGAAAAAGCAATTTACCCATTGTTAGGTATTGTAGTATTCATATTTTATATATACTTTTGCACCGCTTATAAATTATTTCAGGATTATTATATTTATCAATATGGTTAAAAGATTACACTCTTATCTTTTATTGACAGGCACCTTATTATACTCAGCAGCTCTGCCAATAAATGCACAAGGAAACACTATGGGAAAAGCCCCAACTGACAGCCTTACACAAGACACATTATTCTCAACTCCTTATCTGCACGCTCAAACGTTGCAGACGGTTGAAGTAATTGGGCGTAACGAACGTTCCTATAAGAATACCAACTCTTTCATCGGTACAAAAACAGAGACACCTTTGAAAGACATTCCACAGTCTATCGGCTACGTAACAAAGGAGTTAGTGCGCGACCAAGGAGCAACTACTGTTAATGAAGTTGTAAAGAATATCAGCGGTGTGAATCAATACACCTTCTACAATGACTTTTCTATTCGTGGTTTCCGCACTACTGGTAACCGCAATTCAGGAAACCTTGTCAATGGTATGCGCGCACAAACAAGTCTTTGGAAACAGCAGTCACTGGCAAATATCGAGCGTGTTGAAGTTATCAAAGGTCCTGCTTCTGCCCTTTTTGGCAATGCTGCACCGGGTGGTGTCATTAATCGTGTAACAAAGAAGCCACTGCCTTATCAACGCAATACGGTATCAACAACCGTTGGTAGCTTCAACACACTGAACACCTACGGAGATTTTACTGGACCATTAGACAAGAAGAACACCCTTCTATATCGTCTTAATATCGGTTACGAACATACAGATTCCTATCGTGACCTACAAGAAAATACAAACTATATAGTTGCACCATCTTTCTCGTTCCTCCCAACACAAAGGACACGCTTTAACGTCGACATCGTTTATCAGCGCACCGATGGCAAGGTTGACCGTGGTCAGCCTATCTTTGGAGATGGTGACCTCAATTCAGTACCAATTAGTCGTTCGCTCTCTGCAACAAATGACTATCTAAAGGAGAACCTCGTGAATATTACGCTTGGTGTAACCCATAAGTTCACGGATAACCTCTCTTTCAATGCTACCTATCTGAACTCTTCCTATGATGAAGACCTTCGTGAGCATAATCAGGCAAATGCTTATGTGAAACTGGCTGACGGTTCTCAAAGTCCATCTCGCATCCTTATGCAGTGCCTTATACGTCAGCGTCATTTTAGAAATAACAGCTTTAACACCTATCTCAATTATAACGTAAGCACAGGAGCTGTCAATCATCGCCTCCTCCTTGGCTATGATTATTTCCAAATGGCACAGCAAGCTGGCTCGTCAGCAATGACTGCAGGAGGCTATCTGCTAAAAGACGGTACGACAACAACAGCTTTCAAGCCTGCCAACATTGCGAAATACGTACTTGACAAGGATGGTAATCCACAAACAAATGTGCCTTATTATGACTTGACAAGTAATAATAACAACATTGAGCGTGACTACTCTAAGTATGTCTTTGTTGCAACTGCACTCTCTCCTTACCTACAGTATTCTCATGGCATCTATCTTCAAGAACAGATGGAAGTAGGACCAGTAAAACTTCTCTTGGGTATTCGTCAGGAGATATTCACTGATGTACTAAATTATAAGACCAATAAGGAGACCCGCACCACACAGCATGCTTTCATTCCACGTCTTGGTGCTGTCGTTGCTATCAACAAGAATCTGAATGTGTATGGTACATGGGTAAAAGGCTTTGAGCCACAGAGTGCATCCGTACAGGGTAACCCTAACACAGGTGGACCATTTGATCCAGAATACAGCCAGTTGTTGGAGGCGGGCTTGAAAGGCGAATGGTTTGACAAACGACTCAGTACTACCCTTTCTTTCTTCCATCTTCAGAAACGCAATACACTCTATAATGCCAACGATGCAAATAATCCAGAGTTGCTGGAACAAGTGGGAGAAGAAACTTCAAAGGGTATTGAATTAGACGTAGCAGGTTTCATTCTTCCTAATTGGAGTATCGTTGCTAACTATGCCTACACCCATGCTGCTATCACAAAGACAGCAACCAACTCAGAGAAAGACTATGGTATGCAACGCCCAAACACACCACGTAACTCATTCAACATTTGGTCGAAATATATCATTCAGACAGGTGCGCTACGCAACTTTGGTTTTGGTCTGGGTTTCAATGCTGTAACAAAGCGTTACGGACAGGTTGGAAGACGTGAGAATACCATTGTCTATCCTGGCTATGGACTCCTCAATGCAGCACTGTATTATCGACTTCGTAACTTGCAGGTACAGCTAAATCTCGACAACGCAATGAACAAAGTTTATTGGGTGGGAGGTTACGACAAACTCCGTTCCTTCCCAGGTGCTCCACGCAGCATAAAAGCTACAGTGACTTACAAGTTCTAAAGAGCTAAAAAGCAGCCTAAATAAAAAGCCTTCATCCATCTACAGAGCTATAGCTTTTGTAAAAGGATGAAGGCTTTCTCTATAAGTAACAACGCACTATAAACCATGTATGCATCTTTACATCCCACTACTTTGACAATATTACAAGAGAACAACTAAAACATTTTCATTAATAAAACGGCTAAACCCCACTTAACTTAGAAGCCATTTATTACACATTACCATCTTAGATCTTTATATTCAAGTTGCTGTCATTTTAACATTTAAAGAGAACTCACTGTATAACAACCTATTACCTCTCCACAAAGAATGACAGCAGTGACAGGAAAATTGATTTAAAGAATTGCCTATCGGATTTAAGAAGAAATAGGTAAACCTCCAAAAAATACAAAACAAAGTAGCTGAAGGACATTGAAACAATGACAGCCAAGAAAGACTTTATTCGTATAATCACGATGTCGAATAGCTTGAACCAGCGAGCAAATATAAATAATAATAAGAGGTATTGAAATAAACCAACTTCCAACAACAAATATCATTAACCAAAAGCAACACTCACCTGCATCATCACCTGCAAACGAAGCAAGTAACATTAAGAACAAAAAGGCAGTAACCAAAGCAAACGACACCACACGTAGAGATATCCAAAAAAAGGAGCGCCAGTTCTTTTTGTAAAGTGTATCTATTCTTACCGTTTCCCCACGCTTCGCTCCATTATTCCAATGACTCACTAATAGTGATACACCAAGAGCAAGAATACAAATTAGTATAATGATAGTAAATGTAAACATAATTAATTTATTGTGGCAAAAACCTACGTATAAATATCATGAAAGATCTCTTGCAGAGATATCCTTTTATTCTCACATATACAAGTGAAGCATCTATAAACAAATGACTTCAACAACTTACAAAGCAGCTTTATAAAATATGTGTTGCTACTCAACACATGTCGTGCTGGTAGTAAGCACCAATGGTGTTGAGTGCTAAACACCTTGCAGTATATTACCAAAAGAGGGTGTATCAATCGCTTGATACACCCTCTGACATTATTTGTAATCTATTTGATTATACTTCGTTCAGCATAAACTTACTTCAAAGCTTCACCATTTGCCTCAACTGGCCAGTAGATATTCTGATACAAGTTAGAGTTCTCTGCTGTACCATCTGGTGAACAGAGCTGCATCTCCTGATAAGAGAATGGATACAGATAGTGAGCCTGATAGAAGGTATAACCATTATAGAGAATATTGTTGTTCTTCTGAATCTGATAAGGATGGATATACTTTGAAATGTCCTTGGATGACATCGTAGCCTTATCACCACCATCAGAGATAATCAGACTATTTCCCTTTCCATCTACAAATGTAGGATTCTGATAGGTCTGATCCCAGAAGTTGATACCCTCAACCTGATAGTTCTTCACCTGATCCAAAGATGCCCAACGAATCAAGTCATCATTACGAAGACCTTCACCAGCAAACTCGCTACGACGTTCACGACGGATAGAATAGAGCGTAGCGTCAACAGGCTTGCCTGCAGAGAATGCTGCCCAGTCGTAAGAAGGACGTTTAACATCAGCCTCCTTGGTCATATCAGTTGCAGCAATAGTTGTTGAGATAGGAGCAGTAATACCAGCACGTTCACGCAAAGCTGTCCAATAACCTGTTGCAGTTGCATCTAATGAACCTTTACGGAGATAAGAAGCCTCGATGTAATTGAGCATAGCTTCCTCTACACGGATGATAATCTGACCGTCAACATCTGAGAAGGTCTGACCTAACTGCATTGCAGGATCATAGTTATAGAACTTACGCTGACGATAGCCAGTAACATCCCGACATGCTTGGTCAGTTGCAAAGAGATCAGCAACATTGAACTTGATGTTGTCAATAGGTGCAGTACCGGCAGGACGCTTCTCGTTCACAAGGTCAATGCTCTTTTGGTCAATACCGAGTATATCAGACTCACCAAAGAGGAAGAGTTGCAGACGCTCGTCACGATCTTTCTTAACCATATCAATGGTGGTGTCACCATTATAACCAGAGCTGGCAGCATAGATTGGCAGACCGTTCTTCATAAGGAATGACTCAACGAGACCGCGTGTCCAACCTGTTGCAGCACCGCCACGAAGTTTGTTTGATGTGAGGTGAGCCACGTTAATATCTGAATTGAACTGACGCCACAACAACACCTCCGGATACTTAGACAGGTCTGGGCTGGCAAACATATCGTAGTATGCATTCCATCCATTGTACAGTCCAACGATACTTGGATTCATTACATGACTGTTCTTAGTTTTCAATGGAACTGCATCGCAAACCTTCTTGGCAGCATCAATAGCCTGATCAAGGAAAAAGTTTACCTCATCATCCTGATTGATAGTGAAGCTCTTGTTCCACTCCTTATTCTTGCCTGGCCAGTTAGCATCACCCGGCACACGACCAGTTCCTCTGTGATACTTCTCGAATGTTGCCTCATAAAGTGCCATTCTTGATTTCATAGCCAGAGCTGCATACTTGTTGATACGTACCTTCTTGGCAAAATCCACCTGCAGTTTCTCAATCGCCTTGTCCATATCAGAGAGTATCTGACGGGCAACAAGGTTACGAGGCTGACGCTTATTCGGCGTAACAAGATCATCTTCAACCTTAAGTTCTGTCAACTGAATAGGGAAGTCTCCATAAGCCTGTAGCTTATCATAGTAGAGCATAGCCCTGATGAAGTATGCCTCACCCATATACTGGTTGATAAGATTCGCATCACCAGATACCTTGCCTTCAGCAATCTTCGGCTCATTCTCATTAATAAACTTATTGACGTTACGAATGTTGTTCATACCGATACCGCCAGATGTAGGAACTTTCCACTGGTCCTGTAAGAACATTGAAGTGTTACCACCTCTTGCAGCCTGATTGTCCGTCCCATCATCAAATGTTGCTACACCAGCCCACCATCCACTGTTGTTTGGGAAAATAGAAGTATAGTAATTGATAGGGAATGTGCCTAACTGATCTGCTGTCAGATAATAAGAAGTGGGAGGTACTTGATCGAGTGGTGGTCTGTCAAGGAAATCGTTACATGACGTAACCGTCATGCCTAAGCAAAGAATAGGCAATCCTCCCTTCAATATATTTGATATAATATGTTTCATAATTGCTACGAATTAAAAATTAAGATTTAAACCGAAAGAAACTGTTCTCTGGAGTGGATAGATTTTACCTGGTCCCCAATCTCCACCAGTAGCCTCTGGGTCAAAGATCTTGTTCATCTTTGTGAATGTTGCGAGATTCTCAGCAGAGAAGTAGAAACGAATGCGATTTGCACCAATCTTGCTTGCGATAGCAGTAGGGAGTGTATAACCAAGCTGGATATTCTTGATTCTCATGTAAGCTGCATTCTGCAAGTAACGGTCACTTGTCTGGAAGTTCTTAGAACCCTGACCGAAGAGAGGACGTGGGTAGAAGCCGTTAGGATTAGGACCTAAGTTGGTGTCTGTTGCTGGACGCCAGTAATCTAAGTGATCCTTGAAAGCAGCAGCCTGCCACATACCAGTATTTGCACCTACGCTGTAAGGAGAAGCATCCCAAAAGTCGCGCTTACCAACACCCTGCATAAAGATTAGGAAGTCAAATCCATTCCAATTAGCATCCAAAGTAATACCGAAACGATAGCGTGGCAAAGAGTTACCAATCTTAGTCAAGTCACCCATATCATCATAAGTGCCCTTACCACTGTTAACCTTCTTGTCACCGTTCAAGTCCTTATACATAACGTCACCTGCCGCCCAGTTTGAGCCCCATGAAGGTTTGTTGTTAGCCAGCCATTCGTTCATCTGTTCGTTTGACTGTGCAATACCCTCTACTAAGTATCCGTAGATATCACCCATGCGCTTGCCTTCGCACCACTCTGAAAGCAGACGGTTTGGATTGTAGTAACGTGTAATTGTCTGGAAGTCATCAGAGAGTACGAGCTTGATACCATAGCCAACCTGACCAATTCTATCACGCCATCTAACCTCTAAGTCCCAACCATTAGAACGCATATCACTATTGTTCTCAGCTGGCTGTGTAGCACCCAAGATAGAAGGTTTGACAGGAGCAGGACCTACCATATCCTTTGTTGTACGAACAAAGTAGTCGAAAGTACCCTGCAATCTGTTGTTGAACATACCGAAATCAAGACCGATATTCCATGAGCGAATGCTCTCCCATGTCAAGTTAGGTGAAACCAGTCCCGGAACATTAGAGATATTCACACGCTCACCGTTAACAAGCCATGAAGAAGCAGAAGCACTTGCTGGCTGGCTCAAGAACCAAGGATAGAGTGCTGTGATATTGGTATTACCCAAAGCACCATAAGTAGCACGAAGTTTAAGTGTATTAACAGTCTTTGTCAATGGTTTGAAGAACTCTTCGTTGGCAATATTCCAACCCAATGCAAATGAAGGGAAGGTACCCCATGTCTTATCACCGATAAAGCGTGAAGAACCATCACGACGGATAGAGAACTCTGCAAGGTAACGTGAATCGTATGCATAGTTGATACGACCAAAAGCACCCATTGTTGCCCACTGAGTATTTGAGAAACTTGGTCTCACATCCTTATGAGTAGCATTGTTGAGTGATGGAACTAATGGGGATATCAAGTCTGCACGTGCTGCACCAAGAGAGGTATAACGGTTAGATTCCATATCCAGACCAGCCAAGAACTTAAAGTCATGCTTATCGTTCAATGTGAACATATACTCTGTGAAGAAACGACCATTATAATAGTTGTTTCTTGACATACTATCACCAACATCAGACTTACCAGCTGCATAGCCACCGCTCCATGCAGCTGCTATCGGTTTCTGCTTCTGATCATAGTAGTAGATTGGCAATACATCCCAATGGTTGTAGTAGTGAACGGTATTATAGTTACCCTCCAAACGAATCTTCCAACCCTTGAGTGGTCTGAACTCAAGTGCTAACTGCTGATAAAGCTTATCCTGCTGTGTGGCATCAAGTCCACCGTTCTCCATCTGAAGAATTTCATTACCATGAACATAATGTCCGTTTGGATCGTAAACAGGGTTAGTTGGCCAACGACGAGCAATATTATGGAAGAAGAGACCTGTCATATAAGAAGGACGGCTGTAGTCCTCACGTATCCACTTTGTATTATAGGTAACTGTAAACCAGTCTTTCAGGTTAGCAGTAATCTTGCCTGAGAAGTTGTAACGCTTGAGTTGGTCCTTACCATGACGAATCAAACCACGCTGGCTGAGAACTGCACCACTAAGATAGTAGTTCACCTTGCTTCCACCGCCACTGAGGGCTACATTATGCTCGGTAGAAGGGACTCCAGATTTGTACATCTCATCAAACCAGTTAACATTGTTCCAAGAACCAGTATACATACTCCAAGGCTCATTAGCTGCATAACCCGCCCATGTAGTAGTTGCCTCATCACCAGGTTTCGGAGTACCGTTTATATGATTCTTAATCTTATCCAGTATATCCTGCTTGAATGGGGCAGGTGCACCACTATTAGCAGCAGCATCATTCCAATAGCGTGCGAAGTCATATGAGTTAGGCATCTCAGGAATCTGAGTTGCTGTAGAGAAACGTACGTTACCATTGTAAGATACGTTCATACGTGAATCCTTACCGCTCTTTGTAGTAACGAGGATTACACCGAAGGCTGCACGTGAACCGTAGATAGCACTTGAAGAAGCATCCTTCAATACAGAGATACTCTCGATATCATTTGGAGAGATTGAGTAAAGATCACCTTCAGAACCATCAATAAGGACGAGAGGTGCAGCATTTGAGCCAGAACCGATGGTACCAATACCACGGATATTCATACTCATACGGCTGTTAAGAGAACCACCTGAATTGCCAACGCTGAAGTTCAAACCAGGAACCTCACCCTGCAATGCCTGTGCAACACTCGTTACAGGACGAGACTCAAGTTGCTTAGAATTAACAACAGAGACAGCACCAGTAAGGTTAACCTTCTTCTGAGTACCATAGCCGACAACAACAACGTTCTCAAGCATCTCACTGTTCTCCTGGAGTGTAACCTTGAGGTCCTTGCCACTCCAAGTTACCTGCTGGGTCTTGTAACCAACATAAGAAATAGTAAGTGATGAGCCAGAAGCAACGCCTGCAATCTCAAAATTACCATCAAGGTCAGTCACACTTCCCTTTTTCTGTCCATTACTTACGACAAAGACAGAGGCACCAACAACAGGGTCTCCGTTATTGTCGACAACAGTTCCTTTACATACAGACTGCTGTTGAACAACAGCTGCATTCGCTTCATACGTAATGTTGGCATGCAGTAAACTTGTACTGAACAAAGCCACCATCAATAAGCTCGTAGTCCTTTTTCTTTTTAGGTACATAGGCTTTAAGTATACTTTAGGTTAAAAAATGCTTTTAGGTTTATTAATCGCAAAGTTAAATCATTTTAAACGTCCGTTCTACAATTACACATATAAAAGATGTTAAATATGTGTTTTGTTTAGTTTATTGTAAAAAAAACAACCACAAAACAGGTCTTCTTTTACATTTTTCTACATTAAACAAGACCTGACAGCGACTCTTTCAGGCACGTGGATAACATGCTATTCAACAAAGGAAGCTCAATCGAGAAAAAAGAGACTGATTCTACTACTATCAAGATTATACATTAATTAATAGACAAAGATACTTTTCAAAACCACATGGAGCTATTTTAATAAATATAACTTGAATAGAGCTATCAGAGTTTCTTCCGTCAGTTCATCCTCTGTTACATTTATATAGTAATGCCCATAACTATATGAAAATCTTTTGTTCTTATCAGGTTTATCACGGCACACATTGATATATACACTCCTCGTGAAGTCTAATATATTTGAATTTAGGAACAACCACTTTGCAACTATCTGTGTCAAGTTCCCATATTTATTACAGAGTTCACTTGACGTCAACTCTGATCGCTGGAAACATATATTAAATCCACCATAGTGTGTAGATAATTGCGTACATGGGAAACTATACGCATAATTCTCTGACGTAGCGACATTCCAACTCTCCACCAATTCAAATGACTTAAAGTGTTGTGTCAAAGAATCAATTTGAGGGATGAGCTGTTGAATAACTTCTGGCTTATTATTCTTCACAGCATTACATGATATTTCCAAAATATCAATCAAACTTCCTCGTCCAACATCCACCTTACGTGAAGAGTATTCAGCCCCATCTTGCAAGTCAAAGAAAAAACAAGTCTTTAGTTGAATACCAAGCTTCTTACGTACAAAGGTTGTAGAAGAAAACACAGCATAACGCAGCAATGATGCTATTTTCATTTGACAAAGACTATCAGTGATTTCTTTCTTATTGCCTTTTAAGTCCTTGTAAGCAAGTATGTATGTTCGTTCTGAGAAGTGTGAACCCTTGATTACTTGCAAAGCGTACTTCTCAGACTCCCCGTCTACAACAATATACTGTTGTGAAGCGAGAGGATTATACAACTCCTTAAGTACAGGCGCATAGAGTTCATAATCCTGCTTACTACAAGGGGAAAGACGGTTCTGTGCCACCGAGGCTATCGCCATAAAGAGTAGCAATGAAAGCAACAAAACCTTAATGACATAAGTACTATAAAATTCTTTCATATCTTCATCTTCATGCTCTTGATCGTAATTAAGGAAGCACCTTACTCTTCCAGTTTCCGAATTACTCTACATGGATTACCAGCAGCTACGACACCACTTGGAATATCATGTGTAACAACAGAACCAGCACCAATCGTAGTATTATCGCCTATCGTCACACCCGGCACGACAACGACATTGCCACCTATCCACACATTATTCCCAACATGAATAGGTAGTGCATACTCTATCTTCTTATTACGCTGCTCAACATCAAGTGGATGTCCAGCAGTATAGAAGGCGCAATTAGGTGCAATAAAAACATTATCGCCGAATGTCACCTTAGCCTCATCGAGAATCACACAATTAGTATTGGCAAAGAAGTTCTCACCTACTTCAATATTATAACCATAGTCGCAGAAGAATGGGGCAACAATAAACATTCCGTCGCCAGCCTTACCAAACAACCTTCTCAGACGCTCCATGCGTTCCTCCCTACGTGAAGGAGGAATCTGATTGATTTCAAAACATTCATTCTCGCAGTAGTATAAGTCTTTTAAAACTTCTGGGTCGTTTGCTTGATAAAGCATCCCTTTCTGCTGTTTCTCCTTCTCTGTCATATTCCAAGCTTTAATGTTTATATGCGCAAAGATACAAATCAATTTCTAAGAAACATAGAAATTCATTCATGAAAAAGATATTTTTAGGGAAGAAAAGAGTGAGATGCGTGAAGTTTTTTGTATTTTTGCGACAACGATTTATTCATTATATAATAAAGAAAGAACATGAACATGATAACTTATGAATTTGTACTGAGACTATTCGTAGCTGCTATGCTTGGTGGTGTGATTGGCTTGGAGCGTGAGTATCGTGCAAAGGAGGCAGGTTTCCGAACCCACTTCCTTGTGGCATTAGGTAGTGGTTTGTTTATGATTCTATCACAGTTTGGCTTTAATGATGTACTTGGCCATTACGAGCAAGTATCACTCGACCCCAGTCGTATAGCCTCACAAGTAGTAACGGGTATTGGTTTCATTGGTGCAGGAACGATTATCTTCCAGAAGCATGTGGTACGCGGACTAACAACTGCGGCAGGTCTATGGGTAACATCGGCTATTGGTATGACTGCAGGTGCAGGAATGTATGTACTCTCTATTGCAACAACAGTCCTTGTCTTGCTCTGTTTGGAAGCACTTTATTTTATACTCCAACACTTTGGCACACGCAATATAACTGTTACTTTTAGTACTCCAAAAGAAGAAAACATTCAACCTGTTTTGCAACGATTACGCGATAAGGAGATTATTATTGACTCCTATGAGATGACACGCAAAGACACTTCCTCAGGTCATTACTTTGTTGTGACGATGGAAATGAAGTTCAAACGGAAACGTTATAAGAATCATCTCCTTAACTTTATGGCTGAATTTGAAAACGTAACTGTTGAAACTATGGAGTAAATAGGAGCTAAAAAAAATGGTTCTTCTATTAAACCCAAATCGATGTTTAACCGCTAATGAGCGATTTTGGTTTAATACATAGATTGAAAATAGAATAAAGACTGATACATTTGCATAGTAAGACTATCCTAAATAGATAGTCTTACATAGTGAACAAACTACAAGATAAAATGCAAATAGATACTATGTCTTTCGGTATTCTACAAACAGTTTATTCCCACGTTATTGATATTTGTAAACTATTTTCATGCGACTCGAAGTCAATAGATGCTCTTTAGGCTTCTTAAAGACGCCCTTTAAGCTTGCAAAAGGTGCCCTTTAAGACCCTTACTAACGCCCTTTTGAAGTCCAATTAAGCATCTTTTCTCGTACCACTTCATAACCAATTGATTTACTGTTAGTTACAAACCTACTTTTTACACTTGTTTTTGCTGTTATTTATAGATACTTTACAAGAAACTATGTAATGATTTTGCAAAAACTCATCTACAAAGTTTTCTTCATGTAAATGATTTCTTCTTTTTACAAATAGCTCATAAGGAGGACTTAGCTACCCCCAAAGTTGCAAAAATGAAGAAGTAAGATTTAGACGTCAAAGGAATAGATAACCACTAACAAAATACTAAAAAACGCACTGAAAAGCTAATCTACTATCTCCATTCTCAACATAGACAATACCACAATAAACGAAACCTAAACGAATCAAAGAAGCCTGCATGGGGCGATTATCTGCATGGGTATCTATACGAATAGAAGAGGTAAATGCCGAACAATAGTTGATTATGTCAGCCATTACACCATGTACACCTTCCACAGAAGCCACACGATGGATAACATAATAAGGTTGGTTATCAAGCCAACTACCCTTATCAATACGGTTGTAATTAGGTTCTGGACCCGCCTTAGCTACAAATGTTCCAATAGGTTTCCCACACTCATAAAGTAGATAACAATCACCTTGTGCAATATCACGCCTTATAGTACTCTCAGCAGGATAATTTGCTGACCATTGATTAGGATTACCAGCTTTAATCATCTTTGCTTTCCCGTGCTCAATTAGGTTCGATACTATAGTAAAATCATCTATTGATGCTTTGCCAATAGTACGATTAGACGACAGATTTATTGTTTTCTCCTTTGTCATAAGATTTATACTTTTGTAATGCTAACGATGCAAAAATACAAAGAAAACCTAACATCAAGTTCCTAATATAAAAGAAAGTTGTACAAAACGAAAAATAAAGAATACCACACTGATAATAAATAGAGAAAAATAGTACGAAAAATAATTGCGAATAAAGAAATTAATATGTATTTTTGTCCTCATAATCAAATACTAATCTTATAAAAGCTACGACAATGGAGAATACCCTTTTTAAGTGTTCAGCAAATAGACTGGAAGCACACTTGGGCAAAGACTCACATGAATTTACAAAAGATGATATCAAGCAAGTTGTCAGTGACTTGAACATCAGAATGGTCAACTTCATGTATCCCGCTGGTGACGGACGATTGAAGACACTAAACTTCATGCTTCACACACCCGACTACTTGGAGACAATACTTACAAGTGGCGAGCGCGTTGATGGTTCTTCGCTCTTCAGTTTTATTGCAGCTGGAAGTAGTGACCTCTATGTAATGCCACGCTTCTCTACAGCGTTCATCGATCCTTTCTCAGAGATACCAACACTTTGCATGCTCTGTTCTTTCTTCGATCGAGATGGTAATCCATTAGCTTCATCTCCAGAATATACACTCCGCAAGGCTATGGATGCCTTTAAGAAAGTAACTGGTATGGAGTTTCATGCTATGGGTGAGTTAGAATACTACGTTATCCGAGAGGATGAAGGTGTATTCCCTGCTGACGACCAACATGGTTATCACGAGAGTTCTCCTTTCTCTAAAGGCAATGACTTCCGTATGCGTTCTATGCAGTTGATTGCTGAATGTGGCGGTAAGATTAAGTATGGACATTCTGAGGTAGGTAATTTCATTGAGAATGGACGTTGCTACGAACAGAATGAAATTGAGTTCTTGCCTGTTCCAGCAAATGAATGTGCTGAACAGTTACTCATTGCTAAATGGGTAATCCGTAGCTTAGGTTACGAAGAAGGACTTGATATTACCTTCGCTCCAAAGATTACTGTGGGTAAGGCTGGTTCTGGTATGCATATTCACATGCGTATAATGAAGGACGGAAAGAACATGATGCTCGAGGGTGGAAAGCTTTCTAAGGATGCTCGTCGTGCCATTGCTGGTATGATGGACTTAGCTGAGAGTATCACTGCCTTTGGTAATAAGAACCCAACATCATATTTCCGTCTCGTTCCACATCAGGAAGCTCCAACAAATGTATGTTGGGGTATGAGTAACCGTTCTGTACTTGTTCGCGTACCATTAGGTTGGACTTCTGGCGAGGATATGTGCCACAAGGCTAATGACATCGAACCACTTACAGCACGTGACTACACTATCAAACAAACTGTAGAAATGCGTTCTCCAGATGCTTCAGCTGATATCTATCAGCTTTTAGCTGGTCTTTGTGTGGCTTGCCGTCATGGTTTTGAGATGGCAAACGCTGAGGCTGAGGCTGAGAGAACCTTTGCAGACGGTGATATCCACGACCCAAAGAATGCAGAACGCTATGCTACCTTGGCTCAGTTGCCTGATAGCTGTGCCGCTTCAGCAGACTGCTTGGAACGTCAGCGTAAGGTTTATGAAGAGTATGATGTATTCTCTCCTGCAATGATTGATGGTATTATCAAACAGCTTCGCTCATACAACGACCGTACACTACGCCAAGAGATAGAAGGCAAGGAGATGATGATGGAGAAACTTGTTCGTCAATACTTCCACTGCGGATAAAGCATACATCATTCTAATATGTGACTACTATTAGTCCAAATATAAAATCCCAGGCAACGAAAAGGTTGTCTGGGATTTTTTAAATGGAAATGTTTTACTTAGTAATATATACATCTAATCTCTTGTTTAACATATTATTACAAGACTATCATACAAACCTATCAGAAGAGAAATAATGGCATACACTTTGCTCCTTTTAAATCTATTAAAGAATAAGAGATTATGAGTTTACAAGAAATATTAGATCATAGAAGGGCTGTCAGACATTTCGATCCTAAGAAACCACTCGATAGCACAGTTGTAAAAAAATGTATTGAACAAGCGACATTAGCTCCAACAAGTTCTAACTTACAACTTTGGGAGGCTTATCATGTAACTGACAAGAAGGTTTTAGAGGACTTGGCACCAGCATGCTTGGACCAGTTGACAGCACGTTCTGCCCAACAGATAATTGTATTTGTGACTCGACAGGACCTCTATAAGAAACATGCACTGGCAACACTTGCATTTGAAAAGGAGAACATCAATAAGTACAGTCCTACAGAGAAGAAGGAAAAGCGCATTAAGAAATTAGAACTATATTATGCGAAAGTAATACCGTTTCTCTATTCACGTTGCTTTGGCTTGTGGGGACTTGTTCGTAAGGCTTTAGCACAAACGATTGGACTTTTCCGCCCAATCATGCGTCAAGTAAGTGAGGGTGACATGCGAGTTAGTGTACACAAGAGTTGTGCCTTGGCTGTTCAGACATTTATGTTAGCAATGAGTGAGGCTGGCTATGACACTTGTCCACTTGAAGGTTTTGATAGTCTGTTGGTAAAGAAGGCACTGAATCTACCTTACAATACAGAAATAAACATGGTTATAACCTGTGGCATTCGTATGCCAGATGGTGTTTGGGGAGATCGTTATCGCCGTCCATTTGAGGAAACCTATCATTTAGTTTAGCCTCCTTTCTGTAAATTATCATTGCTGTATGATACTCCTTCATTGCAAGAAGAAAACGTACAGAATAGCTGACGGATAAAAAAAAGCAATAAGAAGGGATTTAGTAAGGATTTTATCCTTATCCATTGTCTTATTCAAATAGAATTACGTATCTTTGCAAAGAATCTGAACAAGACAATGGATAAGGATATTAAAGACTTAAAAATAGCTGTAGCTGGAACGGGCTATGTAGGTCTCAGCATTGCAACACTACTGAGTCAGCACCATCATGTGACGGCTGTTGATGTAGTAAAAGAAAAGGTTGACCTCATAAACAACAGACGTTCGCCTATTCAAGATGATTATATTGAACAGTATTTGGCAGAGAAGGATTTAGATCTTACTGCCACATTGGATGCAGAGACTGCTTATAGGGATGCAGACTTTGTAGTCATCGCTACGCCAACTAATTATGATCCTGTGAAGAACTACTTTGACACACGACGTGTTGAGGAAGTTATCGAAATCGTAATAAAGGTGAATCCTGATGCTATCATGATTGTTAAGTCTACGATTCCGGTTGGTTACACTGAGCATATTAGAGCAAAATACAAGTGTAATAACATTCTCTTTGCTCCAGAATTCCTACGTGAAAGTAAGGCGCTTTATGACAATCTTTATCCAAGTCGCATTATCATTGGTCGTCCTGAAGGTGACGAGCGCTTGGAACAAGCAGCCCAGTTATTTGCTCAGTTATTGCAAGAAGGAGCGATTGAAGAGAATATCCCTACTCTATTTATGGGACTAACAGAGGCAGAAGCGGTGAAACTCTTTGCTAATACTTACCTTGCCCTACGTGTAAGTTATTTCAATGAGTTAGACACCTACGCTGAGGTAAAAGGTCTTGATACATCTAACATCATTCAAGGTGTATGTCTTGACCCACGTATCGGCTCTTTCTACAACAATCCTTCTTTCGGTTATGGCGGCTATTGTCTGCCTAAGGACACTAAGCAGCTGCTTGCTAACTATGCCGATGTACCTGAAAATCTTATCCAGGCAATCGTTGAGAGTAACCGTACACGCAAGGACTTCATAGCTGACCAAGTATTGCATAAAGCTGGATATTACGACTATTACGACCGTGGTGACTATAGCCCAGAAGATGAGAAAGAGTGCGTCATTGGTGTCTATCGCCTTACTATGAAATCTAATAGTGATAACTTCCGCCAAAGTTCAATTCAAGGAGTAATGAAGCGTATTAAGGCAAAGGGTGCGCAAGTCATCATCTATGAGCCTACGCTTGAAGATGGCGCAACCTTCTTCGGTAGCCTTGTTGTCAACAACCTTGCTGACTTCAAACAGCGTTGTCATGCCATTATCGCCAACCGATACGACAAATGCCTTGATGATGTAAAGGAAAAAGTATACACAAGAGATATATTTAGAAGAGATTAATATAATCCCAAATGCGGTCATTAGACCACAAAAGCATAGCTCTTATTACTATAGTTTTGTTTCCTAACATCTTTTATTTCCTTATCGGCATCTTGTCTGTCTTTGTAACTTGGCGTAGCCCACTACGCCTGTGTTCCAAAGCCAAACAATCTACTCGATAATAAAACAAAATATGTTTAGGCTCTAATGACGGATTTGGGATAATCCCATTCTCCACCCTCAGCCAATGTATTCATACTCATCACTCATGGTGCTAACAGTAAACACCATGAGTGCTAATGATATACACCTTCCGAAAAGTAGATAGGAAGAGCTTTACCCATTTGTTAGTAAATGAGACTTACACCACCAAAAGAGAGTATTTATTACTTGGTTATATTGAGAAATACCCCTCCCAAGTAAACACAAAATTACCTATATAAAAGAGAGCCCTCAGCGAATTATATACTAACAAAACACTATTAATATTAGCCCTCGTCCTTTCATTTAAAGTCTTCTACCGCCCTCTATAAGCTAAACATCACTATATCAACTTTTAGGTAAAACTATTTTTCCTGTCATATCTGTCACATCTTATATACTCATAACCCTTTTATCGTCAATAAAATACGGCAAATGTTAAAAGTGACAGCAACGTACATTTAAACTAAATGTGGTGTTATTCACATATAAACATCTCAAAATAACAAGATATTGATATAATGATAAAAAGCAAATAAAAATAATTTCGCTAAGAATGTATTTTCTTGAAGGAATAAAACATTTTATAAGAAAAATTATCTATCTTTGTATCCGAATTCCAGTGTACCTATATAAAAGTGTACACTATAAAGAGTTCTATCTTTTAAAAGAGCGTTTGAAATCATCTTCTGCACGTAATCTGGACAATTACATTCACCGAGGATGGCGGCAATACGCTCATGCTTGGGATTATTGTACCCTTTTCCAAAGGGAATGATATACCTCAATGCGTGGGCTATTGTTTGCTATTCGGTGAAAAGCAGTCCAGAGCTTCGTGTAGAATAACATTCAATAGTTCCCACGCTTTTTCTATTTACTTAATTAATAAACCGCTTACTTTTGGGAATCAAGTTTGCATAAAACAAAAAACTATGAGAAAGTTTTTATTTACGCTCGTTATGAGCTTAGTGTATGTATCTGTCTTTGCACAGAAAGAAGTTCAGTTAAAAGCTGGAACAATTATCCCATTAAGAGCAACTAACACAGTAGCTGCTGCTGATGTAAAAGCTGGAGACAAAGTATTGTTTACAGTAGCTCGCGACATCAACATCGATGGTGTAACTGCTATCCCTTACGGAACCTCTGTTTCAGGTATAATCACATTAGCAAAGAGGTCTTCGTGGTGGGGTACCAAAGGAAGATTAAGCTTTAATGTTACAGAAATGGTTATGCCAAATGGTACTGTTATACCACTACAAAATGGCATGGTGCAGATTCAGGGTAAAAATAGAACTGCCTTGTCTGTCGTTTTATTTGCCCTTGTTGTATGGCCAGCTTGTTTTATTTGCGGATCAAAAGCAGAAATGCAAGCTGGATATGAAATACAAGTAAATGTTGCTGCAAATACAGCATTAAAGGTAGAATAATAAAATAGCATAAAAAAGGGTGTGTCAAAATATAAATTTACAGTTTGACAAGCTTTAGAACTATTAGCAGGATTCTCCGAAAAGAAAAGACTATTTCTTTACTATAAAACGACTATTGAAATGATCTTTTTTGATTGGTTTATTTCAAATTATAATATTACCGAAAGATATTTGTATTTTTACACACCTACTTTTATTTAACCCAAATCGATCATTAGACGATAATATTCATCATTTCTACTTTGCATATTGTTTCTTAACTTCTTTCATTTATTTGTCAATCAAATTAGACAGTCTTAGTCACTAATAAACGACATGAGTTTAAAAGTTACTATCACTACTATCATCCTAACATAAACACTTTATAATATGCATATTACGAGAAATATTAAAAGTGACAGCAACTGAAAACAAAATCTGTTTAGCTTCTAATGACCAATCTGAGTTTTATGTTTCAGCAAGTAAGAACCGTATAAAAGATAAAAAGGCTTGTCTCCCGACAAGCCTATTTATAATACAAAAACATTATGAAATAATTTATTTCGCGAACAAGATTATCATTTAATAATTGGCTTATGTCGCACATTTACAAGTGCGGCACTTGCGTTCACAGTACCGCTCGCACTGTACGCGAATGTCATAACCCAACATTGCACCGAGGATAAAATCCTCTTCTGGTGATAGTTGGTTAAGAGGTTTTGTTATCATCAGCCGAATGGCATCGAGGCATTCTTGTCGACCAAAGAACAAGTTCATACGATCACGACCCACTGGCTGAATGATATATGGGATGTTCTGATGTTCAAGGCGGAGCGTAGCAAATGGCTCATACTTCTTGTTACAAGTATACAAAACCATCTGTCGAACACCCTTCTTGTACTCGTAGATGTGATTCATCAACACCTTCATATCGGCGCTCATCATATCTGCCATCATAGTTATCCCTTTGTGTGAATAGTTATAATGTAAGCACTAAGTTTATAATCTTACAATGAAGGCTTAATAGCTTCCAACCATGCATCAATACGACCTTCTGTTTTGTCGTCTTCGTTTACATCATCCAAAGCAAGACCTACGAACTTACCATCAACAACAGCCTCGCTGTCATCAAAAGTATAGCCATCTGTTGATACACCAGGGAGGATATTTGCACCCTGTGCAGCATCATAAATCTCCTTCATTGCACTACAGAAAGTATCTGAATAGCTCTCGCTATCACCGCAACCGAAGATTGCAACAGTCTTACCAGAGAGGTCAGCACCCTTCAGTACGTTAATACCATCATACCAATCATCCTGCAACTCACCTGCGCCCCATGTTGAAGAGCCAAGGATAAGGTTGTCATTCTCTGCTACAACTTCTGCAGAGAAATCTGACACGTTAATAGCTTCAACGCCGAGCTTCTCAGCGATGGTATTTGCAATGCTTTCGCATGTACCGGTTGATGAACCGTAAACAACAATAGTCTTCTTCATATTTTGTTACTGATTTAATTTCTGATTTTATTAATCTTTACGGTTGCAAAGATACAATGAAAAACTATTACCTGCAATACCTAAAAATGATGGTTTGTGCAAAATACCTACTTTTAGGGAGTACTTTGTTTTACTTTACAAACTTCTTTCCGTTTCTTATATATATACCTTTAGGTAGATTCGCATCAGAAGTTCCTACATAACGACCATCTAAGAGGTAAATACGGTTATCATATTGCTCTGATACCTTCTTTTGACCAATCGTATTAATACCCAAAGCCTTTCTACGTAAAACTTCTCTCAGTCCTGCAGCAACGTCAATCTGCCCATATCCATAAAGATTATTAGGATAACTGAGTGACGTATCATAATGAGAACAAGTCTTAGCGAATATCTCCAGACAATCAGCTGGCGTCAACGTTGGATCAGCTTGTAACCAAAGTGCTATCGCACCCGTCACAACTGGTGCAGACATTGACGTTCCTGCATTAGCATTCCAAGCATAGGTACGACCATTATATTCAAAATGACGCACATCACTTTTTACAGAAGCATTTACATTCTTTGGATTATTGATAAAGAAGGTACTATAAGATGAGATGATATTCTGACCTGGTGCCATTACGTCTGGCTTTATACGCCCATCCAATGTTGGTCCCATAGCTGAGAACGGAGAACGGATGCCCTTCTGTCCACTATCATACACCTTCTTTTCTCCTAAATAATTAACAAACTGTGTACGATAGCTTGTCGATCCAACACATATCACATCTGGCGAACTGGATGGTGAGAAGATTGCATATCTACAATCTCCTGCATCCAACACGGGGTCAAGTGAATGCGGAAACATGTAGCCCGACATACGGTAAAGTTCTATATCAGCATCCCTACCCATAACTTGAAGTGAAACTTGCGGACTATCTCCAAGCTTCGATGGACTACTAATTTGAAAATCATAAGCCGTCTCACGTGCATCATAACTATTCGGATATGCCAACACACGCCATATATATTTCTTTCCGCCTACTAATAAGGAATCGGTAAGTAGTGAGTCTTGAGCATTACAAACATTAACCGTTGAAATATCAACGATTTGCGGGGAAGCTACGTTATCATATACACTTACTCGAAAAGCAAACGTCTGCTTAGACTTTGCCGTACAACTAAAGCGTTTCTCATTACCCATGATAAAAGCTCCAGCTCGCTCTCTTCCTATATTCTTATGTATATACGAATTTCTTGCTCCATCGTTACCAGCAGAAGAAACAATGATTCGTCCTGGTCCTATTAGTTTAGCAAGTAGCTCATAATATAATTGGTCATAGCCATGAAAATCCTGCGAACTACCCTCACTAAAATTGATGACACAAGGTTGATGCATACGTTCCGCATAATCGAATATATACTTAAAACCAAGTGCATCCGTGGCATAGGTAAACTTATAATAATCTTTTGGATCTATCAAAGAAGCATTATCAGCAGCATTATCAACCAATACCAAGTCGGCATCACAAGCCATACCACGATAAGGGGAAACGACTCCATTCCCTTCTGCTCCACTACCGGCAGCAATGCCTGCTGTATGTGTTCCGTGTGTTTGTGTCTCACCATCAATGGGATGTTCCAGTTTTAACAAGGCATCACGACCTACATAATCGCGACCTACATATAATGTTGAACCGATAGTATCACGCGACAACTGATCCCATAATGCTTTGATACGATACTGGCTCATATCAGCTGAATAAAAATTAGGATGCGTCAAATCAAAACCAATATCTTGTACACCAACAACGACACCATGTCCAGTATAGCTCTGAGATAGTCCTTCACCCGTATAAACTTTTTCAGCATTAACAACTAATCGAGTAGTATCCATTTGTATGCTGCATCGTCTTCCTGTCTCTATTCGCTTCACCTGTCTGCCACACGACAATGCCCCGAGGTTACTAAGAGGGATGGCTGCTATACTAATATTCCCCACACGTGCCAACTCCTTACAGCCATACTGACTTAGAACTTCTGCTGCATTACCATCAATACGTACAAAAGCAGTCAACAATCTATCATCACTCTGACTACGAGTAAGCTGCTTCGTTGCCAATGCCGATGCCATTGCTTCGCGAACAAATGGCGACATCTTCTCATAGCGAGGACGCTGAGCAATAATACCAAGAGAGGTAAATATAAAGAGTAGAAAAACTATTAAACGGTTCATTTCTTTATGGGCTAATTACAAATAATGTATTATAAGTAATGTATTCTGCCACAAAGGAACAAAAAAAAACTGACATATGCAAGATGTGTTAGACCTCAGTACCATATGTACGAAGCATCAACATGGCTCTTCTACAAACAACTTATTCCCATGTCATTGATTTTTGTAAACTATTTTTGTGTAGTTCAAAACCAATACATGCTCTTTTGGCTTCTTAAAGATGCTTAATTGACTTGCAAAAGACGCCCTTTAAGCCCCTTACTAACGCCCTTTTGAAGTCCTATTAGGCACCTTTAAATTTACCACTTTATAACTAATTGATTTACTTATGGTTACAAACCTGTTTCGTATATCTGTTTTTTACCGTTAGTTATAGATATTTTCCTTGAACATATGTAATGATTTTTCAAAGTCTTATCTATAGATTTTCGAAGTTTAAAAAGAAATGATTTTCAATGTCAGAGGATGATAATAGGATAGATAAACGACTGTTTTAGCCCTATTTTTGTTTAGTGAGTAACCTTGGTTGTTTCGTTAAAGCAATACGAAAAGCATCCACATATTTAACGGAAGAACTAAAAAAAGGCTACAAGTCATTACCTGACTCATAGCCTTCTATTTACCTATATGAAACCTTCTCTTATGAGAATATGTTGATTTCTTACTTGTTCAAACCGCGGTTGTTCAATGTAACATTGAGAATCTTTACATACTCACGATACTGGCGATCATTCAAAACATAACGCATATAAGAAAGATCCTTCTTAATAGCACTCTGCATCTTAGCCTCACGCTCAGCATTGTCAGCAACAGAAGCATTCATCATCTCAGTTGCGAAAGTGCGATTAATATCCTCTACAACATCTACCTGATCATAATTGAGATTCAGCGCACGACTCAAAGCGTATGTGCTTACATTAAATTTATATGCATTTGCGTTTGTAGCTGTGTTGTTGTTATCGTTCTCGTTTGCAGCAAAAGCCATAGTCATACTCATTACCGCTACCACTGTCAATACAATCTTCTTCATATTCATTATCCTTTCTAAATTATTAAAGCCTCATCATAAGGCTTATTATTATCTTTTATTTTGTAATTAATTTCTTTATTTCGAGTGCAAAGTTACAAGATTATTTACACACAATATAACTATTCATTACATATCATTAAACTTTGCTTATATTTTTGACACACATCAATACATTTGATTTATATCAGTAACAAATTCATCGATTTAACCCATTCTTTCCTAACATACCATATATAATGACACCTCAAAAAGGAAAAACCAGTAATTAATCAGATTATATTCCGTTTTAAATCCTTACCTTTGCACATATAATAATTAGAAATAAAGACAAATGGAGAATAAGAAACATCGACTCATGGTAGTCAGTTACGAATTATACTGTATAGAAAACGGTAAAGAGTACATCATCGAAAAGTCAGACGATATGCAACCTATGCAGCTCTATACAGGCTGCGACATGGCTTTACCTGCTTTTGAACAGGAGGTTGTTAAGTTTGATAAAGACACAGACTTTAAGTTTTCGTTGACAAAGGAACAGGCTTATGGCGAGCGTGATGACAAGAGTGTTTTGGCACTCAACAAGGCTACTTTCTCGCCTAACGGAGTATTTGATACAGAGAATATTTACAAAGATGCTGTCGTACCTTTGCAGAACGAAGAGGGTCAACGCTTCTTAGGTAAGGTTTTAGACATATCAGACGATAAGGTTACCATTGACCTCAACCACCCTCTCGCTGGCAAGGACTTAATATTCCATGGTCATGTCTTCGAGAATCGCGAGGCAAGCGAAGAGGAAGTAAAAGACTTCTTCGAGCAGATGAAACAGCACCACTGCAGTGGTGGATGTGGCGGAGGCTGCGGTAGCGATTGTGGTAATAGCTGTGGTTGCAAAGACCACGAGGAAGGAGAAGGCGGCTGCTGCGGCTGTCATTAAGACAAACTCTTCCTCTCCTATATTATAAGAATAAGGTATATTGAGTATGCAATAACTGCTCAAGCCCATTCTCCTCGAGAACCATTCATAGAGACTTTGTTATGAATACATTCGGACAACTCTTCACACTAACAACCTTCGGTGAAAGCCATGGAGCAGCCGTAGGTGGTGTAGTCGATGGGATGCCAGCTGGTATCACCATCGATATAGACTTCATCCAGCGTGAACTGGCACGTCGCCGACCGGGACAAAGCCATATCACAACGGATAGAAAAGAGGCAGATCAGATAGAACTACTGAGCGGTGTGTTCGAGGGGAAGTCAACTGGTGCTCCCATTGGCTTCCTTGTCCGAAATACGAATCAACATTCAAAGGACTATGAAAACATTCGTAATCTCTTTCGTCCATCGCATGCTGATTATACTTATTTTAGCAAATATGGCATCCGCGACTATCGTGGCGGAGGTCGGTCATCAGCTCGTATTACCCTTTCGCGTGTCGTAGCAGGTGCCTTAGCAAAACTTGTATTGCGTCAGCAGGGTATCAGTATCACAGCTTATACAGAGCAGGTGGGTGATATTCAACTTGAAAGAGATTACCACAGATATGATTTAAATCTCATTGAATCTAACCTTGTTCGCTGCCCAGCCCCACAGAAGGCAAGAGAGATGGAAGAACTCATTGCACAGGTGAAGCGTGAAGGCGACACCATCGGTGGTGTTATTTCATGTGTCATCAAAGGTTGTCCTGTGGGTTTAGGTGAACCCGAATTTGGAAAACTTCATGCGCAATTAGGTGCTGCCATGCTTAGCATCAATGCTGTAAAGGGTTTTGAATATGGAGAAGGCTTCGCTGGATCATCATGGAGAGGTAGCCAACAAAACGACACCTTCTTACCTACTGGCGACAATCCGCAGCACCCAATATGCAATATAGAAACCAACCATAGTGGTGGTATACAAGGTGGCATCAGTAATGGTGAGGATATTTACTTCCGTGTTGCATTCAAACCTGTCGCAACCTTGCTTATAGAACAGCAGACTGTAAACATTGAAGGGGAAGCAACAACAATGGATGTTCATGGTCGACATGACCCTTGTGTCTTACCACGTGCAGTACCCATTGTCGAAGCTATGGCGGCAATGACAATACTTGATGCTTTGCTGATAAGCAAAACTAATAGACTTTAGACATATCGATTCGTTTATACTTGCTATCAATCGCAACTCATAAAACAAAATTAGAAGGGGTTAAATCCATTCTTCTCAAGCTAACAATAGCAGAGAAAAAGTATGGACTTAACTCCTTCTAATTTCTATATACTCTTTTCCTTCTAATGAAGTTAAGTTTAGTACTCTTTTATTTCAGGCTTTCCACAAAAGCACTTAATGCAGCCCCTCCATCTAAAGAAGGTGAATAAGACTCAAGAACGTTGAGCTTTACACCCTCGAAAAATGCCTTTATGTCTTTTGCGGTATTCAACACACAGATGTCGCCAGCCAATCCACAGATATCTATCTGATCTATTTTCAACGCCTTAATCAACCGAGCGAGAATATCTGCTGACGCATTATTTTGCATGATAGAATACTCGTCCTTATCAATGCTATCACCCTTATATAATAAGGTAAAGCCACCCTTTGACTCGTTAAGAGCAACCAATAACGACTCCCAGATTGCTGCACCAACCGAATGTTGCACACAATGACGAGACCATTGTCCGCCCTCGTCAGCAAAAGAGCAGTGATGATAAGGATGCCAATCGGACGTGGCAATCTTCACAATATACTCATCACCATGTTCCTTCACATACGTAGCAAGTGCATCCATCGCCTCCTCAGCACCTCCCACAGGGAGTGTACCAGTAATGAAGTCTACCTGTGGGTCGACTATTAACAATAGCTTTTTCATATTTTATTGTCCCTTTAAACAATAAGACTAAATAGTTTCATTATCTATATTACAAAGCTAACAGAATATAAACAGTTGCTTTATAATATCAACGTTAATACGCTACAGATATTTTCTGAACACGCCAAAATTAATATAAAAATAGTGATACATAAGCCATATACCACTATTTTTATTTTAAGTTTTTATACTTGTGCGTTGTCTGGCTCAATCTCTTGAGCATCTACTTCTACCACTCCACGCTTAACGTGACCATCGTAAGTAACAAAATAAATACCCGTACCCGGTGTCCATTCCATACAGAAGAGTTCTCCTGGACCATTAAAACCATTCTTCTTGATAACGCGTAATGCCCATGCCTGTGAACGACCACTCTGCTTAAGACCACTCGAAACGAACTCACCATTGTTAACAAGTAAGAATGAATCAGCTGTCTTGCCTGTTGGAAGGACTGTCACCGCACCATTTGCTTCAAACAAAACATCCTCAACTTCAAACATAGAGAAGATTCCCTTTTGTCTTAATAGCAAACGGAACTGCTCCATTTCAAGGCTATTACGCTTAAAATTCTTAAAGTTAATAACGCCATTCTTCACAAGGAAAACGCTCTCTCCTTTGATAATATGACGTAGACGAGCAGAACGCATAGCAAAGCGCACGAGCATATTAAAGCCTGTCCATACTGCCAAAGCAAAGAGAATATGCCATATAGACATATCAGGATTATACAAGACACCACCGACCAAGGCACCAATCACAAAGGCACTCACGGTATCAAGTGGCGTAAGCTGTGCCATTTGGGCTTTTCCTGTAATACGCAAGAATGCCAAAATACCTATCATACCCGTAACAAGTTTCAAGGTAATGCCTATATAAGGCTGAATAAACTCAATCATTTCTTGTTGCTTTAAGACGTTATTATAAATTCATTTTTTATTCTTTTTGATGCTACAAAAATACGTCTTTTATACTTAACTCACAAATAACATGACTAAAAATACACTACGAAACGATTAATTCTATTTACGGAAAGAACAAAAACAAGCCTTATATAGCTATAAAGCTACTTGTAGAATTAAAAAAGAAAGCAACTCCTTTGCCAGTTCAGAAATAATATTTAACTTCGCACTGAATAAACTGGTAGAGTGATTAATAGATACCTAAATAAGAGGATTCTTCCCCTTTACCATAAAATAAAGATAAGAATGGAATACTATATCAAGATTAATGAAGAAAAGAGAGGTCCTTATAGCCTCAACGAATTAGCCGAACGTAAGTTGGATGAAACGTCATTGGTTATGCCAACAGATGGTGTAGAATGGGTTCCTGCCAACCAGATAGAAGAACTCCGCACACTCTTTGAGAGCAAAGAATCTATCAATAAGACAGAGAAAACAGAAGAGATACCTTTTGTTGAGGCAAGACCTATCATACCAACAGCACAACAAGAAGCCGTTCAGCAATCACAACCAGCACCTAAGAAGAAGAGTCACGCTGGTTGTCTTATCGGTATTTTGCTCACACTTATCATCTTGGTTGCAGTCATGGTTGTTACTTGTCCAAAGACAGAACAACACAAGGAGGTCCTCTCTACCGTTATCACCACGACTGTGAACGATGCTGTAAATGACAACGATAATCTTACAGGCAACACCTTCATCGATAATGCTTTCAAAACAGTCAGCAATGCCTTTGCTGGTAAGGTGATTGAAACAGCTGTTGATAACCTCGTCACTGTCGATAACTATGTTGTATGTTCATTAGGTAAGGTACACTATGATGGCAAAGATCATATCGTATCTTTAGGTGTCTTCGGGCATATCTTTACTGTAGATGAAGATGACCTTCGGGAAGCTGCAGAGCTGTATTACAAGAAGGAAGAAATCAACATGAAGGAACAACTTAAGAAGAAAGCACAGAAGATGTTGCAGGAAAATATTATTGCCCCTGCAGCCTCAGCTATCGAAGGACTATTAGGAAGTGCTATGGACGGTCTTCTTGATGAAATCGGTTTAGATAATCAACCCTCAAAATCAAGTAAGAAAAAGACTTTGGAAGCTGACTCTATCTAAGTAAAGATTGGACTCTCAGATAACAAGAGAACTGACTTATAGATGGATAATAACGCAAAAGATAGTTGTTAAAAAACAATATTTCTACATAAAAGGAAAGGTTTTACATATTATCTTTTGCATGTAAACAATATTTTATATACATTTGCACAATTAATTTAAATAGAATACAAGTATGAAGAAATTATTTTTTTTAGGATTAATAACGTTGTTTTTTGTATCTTGTGCCTCTTCTTTTAATAATGAAAAGATTGACACTCTGAAAGAACAGCGGAAGGTGCTCAAGATGACTACAGAGTTAAACAAACTGCAGTTAGATTACGAAAAAGAGAAGGCAAACAATGTCGAACTCAACAAGAAAGCTGCTGACATCAATGTTGAAGCAAATATAGCAACAACAGAATTCAGCACAACCAACGCATCAAGCACTGTTAAGGATGCAAAGACCACTATCAAGCGTCTGAAGGAAGCTAAGTCTATCAACAAGAAGTTGGCTAAGAGTCAGAAGACTTTAAGCAAGATGGAAAGAAAGATTGCTAAGCTTCAGGCAAAGATTGATGACTGTAACAAACGCATCAAGTTTGTTAATAATAACAATTAATATCGTCAAAAATATTATCGAGAATAAAGGACGCACACTTTGTGCGTCCTCTCTTATATATATCAGTTATCTTGACAGCTATACTTCTCTACTTTATAACTAATACTTATTACGAAAAACCATCATTTTATTCTCTTTAAAAACTATTATATAATGAAAAAGAAAATACTTCTATCGCTATTAGTACTCTTGGCTCATCTCCCAATATACTCACAAATGCTCTTTTCTGAGAATCTTACAATGGACATAGATAGTACAAAGACGATACAAGGAACTCTTTTACCTGTACTGGATTTTAAGACAGAAAAGGAAAATATTCTCACACTCAAGAATACCGCTAATCTCAACCTCTTAATAAAGCACAAGCGTGTTATCAACTTAATAAACAAGTTGGAGTTTTCCACTTACGGCAAGAAAGTAACGGTAAGTGGTGGATTTGTACACGTTGAATATCGTTATCTACTCAGCCATGCTTTTGAGGTTTACCCTTATGCTGAGTCACAATGGGCAGAAAGTCGTGGAATGGAATACAAGATTTCAACAGGATTACTATCACGCTATAGGATTATAAACAAAGAAAAGTATCTTATGTTTGCATCAGCGGGTATGTTCTATGAATTTGAGAAATGGGAAGATCCAACTCCTAATGCAGCCCCATCACATGTTTATAGTCGTAGCATAAAAAGTCACCTATCAGTAAGTTTCAAACAGCATTTAGGCGAACACTGGGAACTAACAACCACAGCTATTCATCAGGCGAAGCCAGATAGTTACTTTAAGGAAGCACGATTCGGTGGTGCAGCAGACCTAAGGTATAACATTACACCAAAGATTGGAATTAATGGTGCTTATCGTGTTATCTACGACACAGCACCAATTGTACCAATTAGAAAGACTTATACAAGCGTAGAGGCGGGGCTTAGTGTATCCTTCTAAGTAGTACAACTGTAATAAATTAGTAATAAGGCAATACTTTTTTGCATCTTTTTTTGCTATAAAATATGGTTCTTCCGTTAAATATGCGGACGCTTTTCGTATTGCTTTAATGGAAGAAACGAAGTTACTCACTAAACAAAATATGGCTAAAACTGTCATCTATCTATCCTATTATCATCCTTTGACATTAAAAAACTTTTTGTTTTAAGACTTTGAAAACAACAGACAAGGATTTGAAAAATCATTACATAAATCCAAATAAGTCATCCATAAATAACGGTAAAAACACATATAAAAGTCAGGCTTGTAACCATAAGGAAATCAATTAGTTATAAAGCAGCAAAATAGAAGGTGCTTAATTGGACTTCAAAAGGGCGTTAATAAGGGTCTTAAAGGGCACCTATTGCAAGTCAATTAAGCGTCTTTTAGAAGCCAAAAGAGCATATATTGGCTCTGAACAGCATGAAAACCTTTTACAAAAGATATGTATATTTTAATATTGAAGACGCAGAACAAGTGGAAGATGGTCGCTAAATCCATTATTAAAACGCATACCATTATAATTACGGCGGGGCTTTACTCCGCCGTATTTTGTATCTTCTTCTAATAGAAACGGTGCATCATTGATACGGCAATCTGTTACCCACGAACGCAGGTTTACACTTACGAGTATCTGGTCCAGACTTCCCCATTCTCCATGATAACGATAAGTTCCTTTCGCCCCATTACGTCCGTGCACTCCCGCAGATATATTAATCAATCCATATTCATACGCAAGTTGTAGCGAAGGACTATCTGCATAATCATTAAAGTCGCCCATCACTAACAGTTTCGGGTCTGTATACGCACTACGAAGAGAGTCTATAGCACTACACAATCGCTCCATTACGTGCATTCTAAAAGGACGAGAATAAAGTTCACCACCCATTCGACTTGGTGCATGAAGGAGGAAAACGTGTAGCGTATCACCGCTTTCTATTTCACCTTCTACATGTAGAATATCTCGAGTTGGGCGCATTTCCTTCATGGGTATGACTCGTATCGTATCGGCTTTTATCAATCGGAAGGAAAAAGGAGAATACAATAACGCCACATCTATACCACGTGCATCATTCGAAGCTGTCATCACATATTCATAACGAGCCTTACGCAACAAAGATCGACGAGTAAGGTCAAAGAGTACACTATCGTTCTCTACCTCGCATAAACCTACAATATCTGGCAGTATCCAACCACTACTGTCTTCGCCACAAGCAATGATTGTCTGCCCTATTCTATTCAGTTTTTGCCAATACTTCGTACGTGTCCAATGGCGAGGAGAGTCAGGTAAGAACTCATGATCATTCTTCAAAGTATCGTGTCGAGTATCAAACAAATTCTCGGTATTGAGTTCGACAATCGTCAAACGACTTTGAGCTACTGATAAAAAAGAACTCAACAAGAAGAAAAAAGTTAACAATATACGCATAAGTTTCAGGTTTATAGATAAGTAAGTTATTATTTCTTTATTTCAATGTCACTTGCCACATGATTACGTATTTTAGTCTGATACGCCTTCATGTCAGCAGTATCCTTTTCATCAATATCTACATAAAACCATAATAACCTCCTTCTCACTATTCATCTACACTCACTACACAGCACCCTACTTATTCACAACCTCCAACTGCTGACGTACACTCTCCTCATGTATTAGCTCAAAGACCTGGGCTGCAAAGTTGGCATCCATACCGCAAAGACTTGCTTGCGCGCCACGCTTCTCGAGGATTTCGCTATATCTACCAGCTTGAAGAATGGTCATATTATGCTCTTTTTTAAAGGCTCCTATCTCACGACAAATGCGGAAACGCTTGGCAAGAAGTCCCATTAAGGAGTTGTCAATTTCGTCTATTTGCGCACGAAGAAATCTTAATCCTTCAGTTGTAGAGGCATGATCACGCACTACCAAAAGGGACAGAATATAATCAAGAATATCAGGAGTTACCTGCTGTTCTGCATCGCTCCACGCCTTCTCTGGAGTACAATGACTCTCTACTATCAAACCATCAAAGCCTAAGTCCATAGCTTGCTGACATAGTGGTGCTATCAAATCGCGACGACCACCAATATGACTTGGGTCACAGATTATAGGAAGTCCTGGTATTCTTCTACGCAACTCTATAGGAATCTGCCACATAGGGGTATTTCGATAAATTTTCTTTTCATAGCTTGAGAAACCTCGATGAATAACTCCTAAACGTTTCAAGCCGGCTTGATTAAGTCTTTGAAGTGCACCAATCCACAGTTCAAGATCAGGATTGACAGGGTTCTTTACCAATACAGGGATATCTATTCCTTGCAAAGCATCAGCCAAAGCCTGCATAGCAAAGGGGTTAGCAGATGTTCTTGCACCTACCCAAAGAATATCCATACCATATTTCAGAGCCACTTCAACATGCTCAGGTGTCGCCACCTCGGTTGAAATCATCATACCAGTCTCTTCCTTTACACGCTGCATCCATGGTAAAGCCATCTCTCCATTACCCTCAAAACCACCCGGTTTCGTACGTGGTTTCCATACACCAGCACGGAAGATATGGCACCCCTTGGCTGCAAGATTACGTGCCGTAGACATCACCTGTTCTTCTGTTTCTGCCGAACAAGGCCCTGCAATCACTAACGGACGTTCTTTATCGCTCGGAAGTCGCAAAGGCTCTAACTCTAATTCCATAATCATATATCTTTTATTCCTTATTTACTTAATTGTTCCCCAAAGGTAATACAAATCATGCATAAAACCTTATTTTACCATTCTAAAGATGCAATTCGGTCGCGTGCTTTCATCATTAGCTCGGCTTTTAGACGTAGGGATATACGCATATGACGACGACCATACGTCTCTCTACAACATACTTCAAGGCACTAAACGCTCATCATATCTTGTGCTTACCCTCAACACCATTGGTGCTTACCAACAACACGATATGTGCGGGGCATTAACACCATAATAGAATATAGCAAAAAAGAATCAAAAAGAATATGAATTAAAGACTGAAAAACGCTAACAACTAACTTATAAGATGAATTCTATCACTAAAATACGTTATACTCTTCTATTAAAATAAAGAAATTCTGAGTAACATATCATCTTTTTTACTATCTTTGCATAAGATAGACTGCACTCGGCAATATAAAAGTAAACTTTCATTGCACTCGCTGGTACTATCTTTGCATAAGATAGACTGCACTCGGCAATACAAAAGTAAACTTTCATTGCACTCGCTGGTACTATCTTTGCATAAACATATAAAGAAACCTATGAAGCAGTTATATGCAATACTGACAGTAGCAATGCTTAGCGTTGTTCTCTGTTCACACGCACAAGAGCAGGTACAAATCCGACTTGTGAACGGAAACGGTATGGAGGCAGTTATCAGTAACTATGGTGCTCGCCTTGTCTCGCTTACTGCCCACAACTGGAATGGTAGGTTGGAGCCTGTCGTAAAGGGATATACCAATAAGGAGGAGTATCTGAAAGATAGAACCTTAGGTGCTACGCTCATCTACTTTGGCAAGAATAGTGAGGAGACACTATCAGGCAAGATGTGGGAACTTGTTAGTTCTGACAACCAATCGGTTACGCTGCGATATGTGACTTCACAAGGAGAGAATGGATTAGATGGAAAGTTAAACGCCACAGTTACTTACACCCTATCTGACCAAAACGCCCTTGATGTAGACTATCGTATTGCAACAACAGCTGAAACAAAGTTGGAAGTAACAAATGGTATTTGTTTCAACTTATCAGGAGAGATGCACCGCTCTATCCTCAAACAACACCTTTGGGTTGATGCTGTTCAGATAAACACCTACAACGCTCAAAGACAGTTGACAGGTGTACTTCAACGTATAAAGAACACACCATTCGACTTTACAAAACCAAGAGAAATTGGTGAGCGTATCAAGAGTACGAGTAAAGGATATGACATCGCCTATCAGTTGCGACACCCCGATAACATGCAGAAGGCGGCAGCAATTCTCTTTGATGCACAAAGTGGACGTGCTATGACGGTCTATTCAAGTGAACCAACACTCAATATTAACACATATGGTAAGGAGAGTTGCGGTATCTCATTACAGCCAATTCATGCTGGATATAATAGTGGTATGGAGAAAGTAAGTAACGAATTGCATCCTGGTCAGGTCTTCCATGGGGCTACAGTATTCTTCTTCACAACTGATCCTCCACTAATTATGCGCACCAAGTAAAAGGATAAGTATTAAGAACTTCTGAACTACTCGTGCGATAATATCCCCAGTTTGAAAAAGCACTAATTATCTTTAAAATCCTTGGCAGTTGACTGTCAAATATTTATATTTGCAAGCAAATGAGGAAATATAGTTTCATAATAGCGGCTATTCTCTGTATACCATTGTATGCACAGAATACAAAAGGAGACCACAATGGAAGTACTTCCACTGTGGAACCTATAGAATCAGCACGTCTACAAGGCCCACGCGAAGCCACAGAGGCTGAGAAGGAGTATGCCAGACGATTGGCTGAAGACCGTGCACAACAGGCACAGATAGATAACAACCTACCACTCATTACAGAGAACGGACAAACAGTTACACCAAATGATTTCTATTATCCGGCTTGGGGGTATGGTGTTGGAGCATGGAGATTACATAAAGGATTGAACATCAACCTTGGTGCATCGGCTTTTGCAAGCTTTGGACACGGAGACAATCATGGTGCAGGTTTCTCACAAGATGTATCATTGATGTATGTAACAAACCTCTCGAAGAAGGCTACTTTGGCTGTGGGTGGATATGTAAACCATCTTACCTATCGTGGTGATAACTACTTCGTGGGTGGTGTCAATGCTGTCTTCGGATATCAGTTCAATGAACATTGGAGTGCATACGCCTTCGTGCAGAAAGCTTTCACATCTAACAACTTCGGAGATGCCTTTGGCTACGGAGGTTACGGTTCACCTTATTGGGCTGGCTATGGTGGCTTTGGCTATTCACCTTTCGGCTATGGTTATGCTTCAATGGGATACGGATATGGACCAATGGCTTGGGCTTACGGTACCGGGGTTAGTCGCTACATGGATAGAATTGGTGGTGGTGTGACCTATCAATGGGGCTCAAACAATCAGAATTCAATTTCTGTTAGCGTAGAGTTTGACCGCCTCCCTTCTCAACGTAATGGTTTCTATAATACCAATCGATACGATTATCCTGTAAGATGAACAGTCAACAGGTTTACATAAGGAAATAGAGTTTACAATTACTACAGCACATTGCTGAACAAGTAATTAGTAAACTCTATTTTTTATAATACTAAATTCATATTATTTCATCCACCGTAAGCGAAGACTGTTAAGTACAACACTAACACTGGAGAATGCCATCAGCGCACTTGCCAATGATGGAGTAATCTGCCAATCAATGCCAAAAGCATAAAGCAAACCTGCTGCTAATGGGATACAAACAATGTTATAGATGAAAGCCCAGAAGAGATTCTCCCAAATCATACGTACTGTATTGCGACTCAACTGTATTGCTTCTGGGATTGCAGACAAGTCATCTCCCATGAGTGTCACCTGTGCTACATCCATAGCTACGTCCGTTCCCTTACCAATAGCAATACTTACATCTGCCAAAGCCAAGGCTTGTGTATCGTTAATACCGTCACCTACCATTGCTACTCGCTTCCCTTCGGCTTGCAGCTGTCTAACAAGATTCTCCTTATCTTGTGGTAACACCTTACTATGATAGTGTTTTATACCAGCCTTTTCAGCCCAATAACGAGCCGCCTCGTCCTTATCTCCACTCATCATATAGACCTCAATCCCCTTCTTCTGTAGCTCATCCATAGCCTCACGAGCATTAGGTTTTAATGTTTCACGCTCTTCAAAAGGAAGGTTATCAGCCTTTGTAAAATCGATGTTCTTATTCGGAATGGTCAATGTACCTGTCTTATCGGTCACCAACACATCTACCTTGCGCAGACTCTCTAAGGCTGCAGCATCCTTAATGAGTATTTGTTTCTGAGCAGCTTTGCCAATACCAACCATCAGAGCTGTCGGTGTTGCCAATCCCATTGCACATGGACAAGCAATGACTAAGACGGCAACAGCTGACATAATAGCCTGTGGTAAAGCACTATTCCCTCCTATCAACCACCACAAAAGGAAGGTAGCAAGAGCAATACAAGCTACTACTGGGACGAATACTAAGGCTGCCTTATCCACAATTCGTTGTACAGGTGCTTTTGAACCTTGTGCTTCTTGCACCATTCGAATAATATGTGCTAAGGCTGTATCTTCACCAACTTGACAAGCACGCATACGAAACTTACCCTGACTCGGTATCGTTCCTGCCAACACCTTTGCGCCTTTTTTCTTCTCCGCAGGCGTAGGTTCGCCCGTTATCATACTTTCATCGACGTAGGCTGCATCAGCTGTCATAAAGCTTTCTGCCCATATCACATCACCATCCACAGGTACCTTCTCACCGGGACGAACCTCCAAAACATCCCCAACCTCAATGGTTGAGATTGGAACCTCCTCTATCTTGTCGCCATCAACGATATGTGCTGTCTTCGGAGCCATACCCATCATCTGACGAATAGAGGATGCTGTACCGTCTTTGGCTTTCTCTTCCAACAGCCTACCAGTCAACACGAAGGTGATAATCATTACTGAAGCATCAAAGTAGGTGTGCCATACAACTCCCCTACTCATCCATACGGCGTCTCCCCAAAACGTATTAAACGTACTGAACAGAAAGGCGATTCCCGTAGATAAAGCCACCAATGTATCCATGTTTGCACTGCCATGAAGCAACTGTCTAAACGATGATACATAGAACTGGCGACCGCAATAAAGCATGTTTGCCAAGGCTATCAATAATGCAACCTGATTAGCAATATCACGAGAACCTAAGTCTATCCATCGCATAGACACACACATCACAGCTATTGAAAACAACCATGACAACACCGTCTTACGCTTTAAGAGTACATACTCACGCTTCTCTATCTCGTCTACCGACGTTTCCTTATCAATCACTAAATCATATCCGAGCGCATTAATTTCAGCCTTCATCTTCTCAAGTGAGATTACCTGAGGATTGAAATCAATCAAGGCTGAACGACCAGGTAGCGAAACAGAAGCAGAATTAACACCCTTGAGTGTATTCAACTTCTTCTCTATATTGGCTGAACAGGAGGAACAAGCCATACCTATAACTGGAATTGTCTGTTTCATAATGATACTATTTTTATCTTCCCCTTACCAGCGAAGGGAAAGGATTCTACAAATGAAAAGAGCATAAAAATATGCTCTTTAGAGTATAAATAAGCTGTTACAAACTCAGCTCATAGCGTCCACTGTTGTCTACAGCTTCCTTGATTTCAGAAGGATTAACCTTACTTTCGTCATATTCTACTGTGACATTAGCATCTTCAAGATTAGCTTCAGCAGACACAACACCATTGAGTGCTTTTAAGGCGTTCTCAACATTTGCCTTACAATGTACACACTTCATACCGCTTACTGCATAAACATTCTTTTTCATAAGTCTTTCCTTTCTATTAATATTATGTGATTACTATTCTATTTTCTTCTTATCGTTTGCAAAGTTACACATATATTATCTATCAAGCCTTACAGAATTATGGATAAAGATTATAACTTTTCATGTGTTTTCCTAAAATAATGTTGGTTCTTCAGGAATTTGGAGTGATAAAGTAGGCCTACTAAATATAAAAGGCACACAGGGGGGGGAGGGCACGGAGATGAAAGCATAAAAGAAAATATCACGGAGGTGCCAAAGGCACAAAGAGCGACAGAGATATAGTGTACATATTGCTGATAGCTTTGATAAAAAACGTTTTAAGAAATCTTGCAAACTACTGCTTCGTAATGAAGTAGACAAAACATAAATAAAACTCGCAAATATCCTCTGTTTCTCCATGCACCAATGATGCCTCTGTGCCTAACGATTGCTGTTATATAAAACCTCCGTGTTCTCCTTTGCTCTGTGTGACCTTTCTTCAAAGTTCTAATCTCAAAAGGTATCACTCCAAATTGCTGAAGATCAAAAAAACTTGCCCCATTACACCAAAAATGGTGACAGGGGCAAGAAAACGAAAATTAAATTACCAAGTTATTGCTATTGATATCACATCAAGGGCATATCTCTAAAACATGAAAAAAAATCATTAATTCAGAATCTTTCAAAACCGAATTTGTTTTCAAATCTGTTCTTTTCAATTAGGCGTATAAATACTTTCGCGTTCAGTGAGGGTTAGACGGTGTCTGGCACAGGCCCATTTTCTTCTTTCTTTTCCTTTTTCTTCTTGTCTTTCCCTGCCTCTTCTGTCTTTCTCACCGAATCGTAAGAGTTTACAGACAGTTCACTCTTTAATTCTCTTCCTGGCGTAAAGACCACGCGCGGCTTAATCGTCTCGGTCTTAAAAGCCTTTTCCGTTGCAGCCCCCTCGCTTGAAAGTGTCAGGCGCATTGTGCCAAATTCTCCTAACTGCACGCTAAAGCCATCGCGGAGGTAATGAGGCAGACAATCCATAAAGTTTGCCAGCACGTTTTCGATATCACCACGTGTCAGCGAAGAACGCCCCGCAATGTCATGCGCAATATCCCGCAAGGTCTTCTTCCCCACGTTCACAGGACTTGCATAAAACTTTCCAGGACCTGTCTTGGTGCCTGGTTTTCTTCTTTCAATCAATTTGATCTTCATTGTGTTTAAAATTTTATTAGTTATTACTTACTTCTGCTGCATTCGCAGCAACACGTCTTTCATTAGTTTCGTTTCTTATACCGAGCATAATTTGCTTAAGTAAAAGCGTATTTATTCACTATTCAAAAGAAATAAAAACCTCCGCAAAGCTTGGAAAATCCGCACGATGCGGAGGTTTAAAACGCATATTAGGTCAGAGTAAAATTTCTAACGGGTCGGAAGAAAATTTCTAACCTGTTAGAAATTTCTTGCTAACACGTTCCCCGTAAATTTCTAACAGGTTAGAAATTTTCTTGCAACCTGTTAGATTTTCTCTTATCTCTTATCCTCCTTTATCCCATTATAAAAGTTAATCGCGAGGACTACTGAAACGCCTCTGCCCTGAACCCGTTGTAGCGGTAGTTGCCGGTCACGTAGACGCGACTACGGTAGAAGTACAGAGTGTACGCGGAGCGGTTGGTGCTCTGTGGGTGAGCACTTGACAACCAATAGTAGCCGGAGTTGCCAACGTAGTACAGCTGACCAGAGTCGTAGTAACCCAAGGCGGGCAGGTAGAAGTAGTTGCCTGCGTCAGCGGCAGAGGGAAGAGTCTGAGATACAAACCAGCTTTGATCTCTGCCAGTTGTTCGCCAATCAGTATTGTCAACAGCGGTATTGCTGTTGTAACCGATTATGTATGCCTTCTTCTTAAACCACATGCCGCCTTTATATAAATGACCCATTGTTGTCCATAGTTCGTCTCCATCCCAACGAGGATCGCCTTCTTTTGCGTACCACGTCATCTCGTTAACATTTGGAAGGTCTTTGCAAGATGTGTGAGTAGCGGGATTGCTTATGCCGTAACCTGGGAAACTTGTGTTGTACCAACGATTGTTAGCGTCGCCACTGCTCTGGGGGTAGTCGCTGCTGGCAGACTGAGTCGTCAGCGTTGGCTGACTGCCACCAAGGTTCCATTCATGCCCCTTCCAGTACTGTTCTTGTGCGTCCCACATGTAATAATGGTCACCGTCGTAATCGCGTACGTTGAGGTCGGCAGTCATATCGTAGTAAGTGTTCGAAGCGTATGCTGTGGATGGATATATCTTAGTTATGGTGCCCTCCACATTTGTTGCAACGTCCTTTACCCAGTAACGTACCTTTAAGGTATGAGTGCCTGGCTTAATCACCATATAAGCTCCGTTAGTTGTTACGCTGGCTGCGCTGTTGGTCAATGGGAAACCGTTTGGATTGCTGCTGCTACCGCTTGTGGTTAAGATTATCTGTTTGCCGTTTGTTACTGTGGAAGCGTCTAAAGCACCCGTTGTTGCGTTGACGGTGTAGGTCTCAGCGATATCGTTGTCGGAACTTACCTCCACCTTTGTTAAGTAACAGCTTTGCAGAATAGTGTTACTTGTGTAAGGCTGGAAAACCAAGTAAGCTGGCTGATGCTCCAATTCGAACGCAAACTGATTTTTGCCTGTCACCTTATTTGCAGTTGCAGTACCGTAATCGCCTGCTGTGCCAAAGTGCGCAGTATTGTCTGGAGCTGTTTGGCTCTGAGCGGTTGAGATACTTACTGAGTTGCCGCTGCTGTTCTTGCCCAAGTAATAAACTTTATAACTGCTACTTGCGCTAAACTTGCCAGGAACCATATACTTAAAAGCAGCCACCTTTTGGTCTGGAGCGTTCGTGCTCTTCTGCAATACGCCGTCGTCGTCCTTTACGTAGATATAATCGCCTGCTTCCCAATAGAAGTCACCGCTATTATAATTCAGTGACGTGCGCGTTTTTGCCTCGCCCCCTGCGACGAAGGTCGTTAGGTTCTTGTCGTTATCACCCTCTTTGTTAGTTGGGTTTTGCGCCACATCTTCCTTAGCACAAGATGCGAAAGTCAAGGCGATGCCGAACACGACAGCCAAAGACTTTAGTTGCGATGCGAATGAATATTGTTTCATTGTCTTTTTCATCTTTCTTTTTTCTTTGTTCGTTTTCTGTTTTTTGTTAATTAATCGCTTTAGAAATTAGTCGTCCCATGATGAAGAGCTGTCATTGTTAGCTTCCTCGTTGCTACCCTCCTCAAAGTGCTCATCATTCCATAAGCTGAAAGACTTTGCTGGGGCTGAAGGACCGCTGGCGTGGGTTGCCTTCTTGTGCTGGCTCGGGAAGGACGTATCCATGAGATAAGTCGTTTCATTCACTTGGATTATCATGCAACATGGTGCAGAATAAACCTTCTTTTCTTGTTTCTTTCTCATTGCTTTCTTAATTTTAATGGTTCATAAAATAAATCTAATGAATTAATGATTTCTGAATATTTGTAAGTCGCTTTTTTTCTTATCTTGATGTTGCTTGTGATCCTCCTTTTCTTCCTTGTCTTACCTCTCTTCCTCTAAAAGGCAGGCAGCATATCACTGCTGCCTGCCCGAAAAATCAACGAGATAAAACAAACTATTATCAGAGAATTACAATTATTTGTTACGGTAATTTCAGTGCTTAAAACGTCCTTATTTTGCTTTCTTGACAGCTCGCAAACGGGCACAAAAAAGCGAACAAAGGAAACTCCGAGAAGTCCTTTGTTTACAAGCGTTACGCCACGCTTCGCGCGCGCGTAGGATAAAACGAAAAATGTTGGCTTAGACGTTAGTAGCGCCTGTGTGTGTGTGTGTGTGTGTGTGTTAGCAAAATATCTGAAACTACCAAATATAAAGCACTAAAAAAGGCAAAGAAATCAAAGTTTCTTTGCTGCGCTATAGTCGTCGGATATGTCGTTAATAATCTCATCACGACCGCAAAGGTATAACATCTTTTTAGAACTGACAAGAAAAACCCAAAGAAATATATAAATTAAATAAAAAAAGGACAGAGAAACTGGGGACAGGGTAAGAGAAAGACAGAGTAACAGGAGAAACAGAAGGCAGGGAAACAGGGGGCAAAGTAACAGGAGAACAAGAGAGAGGATAATATAAAAGCAGAGTAAAAGAATCGCTAAAGTTTATCTAAGGACGTGCGAAGATTATCTTTCATCCCCTTGAATTGACTGGGCGTCATGCCGGTTACAGACTTAAACTGGCTGGAAAGATAAGCCACAGAAGAGTAATTCATACGAAGAGCAATCTGCGTCAAGGTCAACTCATCATAACGAATAAACTCTTTCACGCGCTCTATACGCAACTCAATATAATATCTTTCGATAGTCTTTCCTTCGACCTCAGAGAAGAGTTTTGAAAGCGCACTATAGTCCTGACGAAGTTCAGATGAAAGATAATCGCTAAGATTGGTTGAACTCTGATTATCATGGTAATGTACAAGTCTGATTAAAGCAGACTTGATGTGATCGATGGTTTGCTGACGACGGTCGTCAAGAAGTTCGAAACCAAGCTCTTTAAGGGCTGTACGAAGGGTAGAAAGTTGGACAGAAGAAGGGTCTTCCTCAATACTAACTTCACCTAATTCAACCTTTGTCGGGTGTAGATTAAGCTGCTGCAAAGTTTGACTAACAGCCATTTTACAGCGATCACAAACCATATTTTTAATATAAAGTGTACTCATACAGATGCTTTCCTTTCTTCTGCTTCACGTGTAAACTCACGGAAGGTGTAAATAACAATAGGTACTGTAAGCGTGAAAGAGAGCACGTCACTGACGGCTTGACACATCTCAACACCTAACAGTCCAAAATAAGATGGAAGAATAAATATTAGCGGAATAAAGAACAAACCTTGTCGGGCTGCTGCCAAAATGTTCGCACGCCATGGTTTACGACAAGTCTGTGCAAGCATATTACTTGCCAAGATTAAGGAGTTGAGAGGGAAGGCACATAGCTGCCAACGTAAGGCTACGACTCCAATCGCAATCACTTTCGGGTCATCACGGAAAACTCCAATAAGACTGCCACTAATGATCCAGCCAATAATACATATTACTATAAGAAAGCTCGTACCAATTATTACAGTAAACCTGTAGGCTTCCTTTAATCTATCATATAACCCTGCACCATAGCAGAAGCCACAGACTGGCTGAAATCCCTGTCCCAATCCGATGACAACAGCAAAGGAAAGCATTGCAATACGTCCAACGATACTCATCGCTGCAATAGCTGAGTCGCCATAAGCACCTGCTGCTAAGTTTAATGACATAGTTGCTATACAAGCCAATCCCTGCCTCATCATGGAAGGACTGCCACCATAGAATATCTCCTTATAATGCTGTAATGAAGGTGAGAAATTACGAAAATGAATGGCTATATTCTCTCCTCTGCGCGTCATTAAGAAAAGAATAACGAAGGACACTGCCTGTCCTATCACTGTTGCCCACGCTGCTCCGCTAACACCCATACCGCACGTAAAAATCAGTATAGGGTCAAGAACCACATTCAATATAGCTCCCGTAACGATTCCAAACATAGCAAACTTAGCATTTCCTTGCAGTCGCATCTGATTGTTCAAGGTAAGTGATGAGGTCAAGAAAGGTGCACCAAGTAGGATGACTTGCATATATTCTTCCGTGTAAGGGAGAATGGTAGGTGTACTTCCAAGCATCAAGGAGAGTGGAGTGAGGAATATTTCGCCAAGGATAAGAACAATTACTCCAACAAGAAACGAACTAAAAAAGCCTGTTGATGCCATCTTTATCGCATTTTCATGACGACGTGCTCCTAACTCACGAGAGATATAATTACCCGAACCATGCCCAAAGAAAAAGCCCATTGCCTGCACAAAGAACATCAGAGAAAACACAACACCTACTGCTGCTGTGGCTTGTGTATCAATCTTACCAACAAAAAACGTATCGGCAATATTGTATAATCCTGTCACAAGCATGGAGATGATAGTCGGTATCGCCATCGTGATAATGACACGATGAACTGGTGCTTGCGTAAGATAAGTATAGTTATCTATATGTTCGTGCATAAACTTTTGCTATTTAAAAGACTTATGCAAAGGTACTAAATAATTCAGAATTCATAATTCACAATTCATAATTATGATTACTGGAAAGGAGGAATTCTTGGATTAAGAAATACATATGCCTGGCAAACAACTCCAATATTAGGTAAGCATTAACATCATAATATATTCATCATTAACGTCATACTATATTCGTGATGATAACCATAACATCCCTATCCTCCCACCTTCAGCCGACGTGTTAGTACTCCGCACATATCGTGCTGATGGTAAACACCAATGGTGCTAAGCACTAATTACCGCACAATCTCTTACTAACCTAATTACTTAATACTCCATACATAAAAGCAACATTTAGTCTTTTGAACTTCTATCCTATAGAAACAATAAGGACAGATATCCTCTATTGTCCGACTATTCTATAATGATAGCGAACAACAAGGATATCTGTCCCTACATTAGGAGCGTTAAAACCACTCTCATATAAATGAAAATTAATGACGTTCGAGTAGGATTTGAACAACACGTTCAGCTGAACGCCCATCCCAACGCTCTGGAACACCACACTTCTTCCATGTTCCTACCACCATATCAGATAATGCCGAACGGAGCAACTCTGGGTCTTCACCAACCAAAACATTAGAACCTACCTTTGCTGTTTCAATGTGTTCTGTATAGCTATTAAGCGTAATACATGGCACACCATTGAATGTTGCTTCCTCTGCAACATTACCTGAGTCAGTAATGATACCCTTAGCATGAGCTGTAAGATAAGCAAATTCAAGATAACCCAATGGTTTTACGATATGGAGGTTATGGAGTTTGATATTCTTCTTCAAACTGAGTGCCATGATAACCTGCACTGCTGAATCACGGAGAGGAGCAATAATAGGCATATCGCCAGCTGTCTCACTCAACACGTGTAACATTCGTTCAAGATTGTCTTGGTCTGCCAACAAAGCCTTACGGTTCAATGTGAAGACAAGGTAGTTACCCTCTTTCAAAGGTAAGCCAGCCAACTCATCGATATCAGAAAGTTTCATTCCTTCAATTCGCTCACGGTCATAGCGAATATTATCAATGAGAATATTACCCACCATATAAACCTTCGAGAGTTCTGCACCTTCCTTATTAGCAATGCTGTTGTTACTAAATCCCGCTGTAAAGAGTATGTCTGAAAGACCGTCAATTACCAAGCGATTGATTTCCTTAGGCATCGTAATATCAAACGAACGAGTACCAGCTGCAATATGTGCAAGGGTGATTGCCTGCTTCTTTGTCACAATAGCGGCTGCCATTGTAGAAGCAAGATCGTCCACAACGATAACCACATCAGATGGATTCTCTTGTAGATACTTCTCAAACTTAGACATCACCTGACCTGTAAGTTCATTCAAGTTCTCACATTCAACACCAAGATAAACATCTGGTCTGCGAATAGAGAGATTATCAAAGAGCTGATCTTCGAGTGTAGGATCATTCTCACTACCTGCATAAACCAATGAATAAGAAACCTTATGAGAACTATTCTCCTCAGAAAGTCTATTGATTACCCTGATGATTGGTGCTACCTTTATAAAGTTAGGACGTGCACCACAAAAGATACAAAGTTTTTTCATTTCTTCAAAGACCCACTCCGTAAGTTCCTTTATAGCAAGAGAAGCTTACGGAGTAGTCATCTATTTTAGTGTTTATATTTAATTATTCGCAGCAAAAGCGATGCTTAAAAGAAGCATTACTTAAACATATCCTTAATCCCACCGATAGAACCCATGAGATTACTTGCCTCAAATGGCAGGTAAACAGTCTTCTGATTGTTATTCTGTGCGAGTTCTGTAAGCATCTGAATGTACTTCTGTGCAATAAGATAGTTTGCAGGATTCGTACTCTGACCAACAGCATCTGTAATCTTCTGAATGGCAATAGCCTCAGCTTCAGCCTTACGAATGCGAGCTTGTGCCTCACCTTCTGCAATCAAAATCTGCTGCTGTTTGTTAGCTTCAGCTCGGTTGATAGCAGCCTGTTTCTCACCTTCAGACTGGAGAATAGCCGACTGCTTCTGTCCTTCACTGGTAAGAATAGTTGCTCGTTTGTTACGTTCAGCCTGCATCTGCTTCTCCATTGCCTCAGAAACACTTGCTGGAGGAGTAATATCCTGAAGTTCAACGCGATTCACCTTGATACCCCACTTGTTTGTAGCATCATCAAGAACGGCACGCAATTTAGTATTAATCGTATCACGAGAAGTCAATGTCTGGTCAAGTTCCATCTCACCAATGATATTACGAAGTGTAGTCTGTGTCAACTTCTCAATAGCATTTGGCAAGTTATTAATCTCATACACAGCCTTGAATGGATCGATGATTTGGAAATAAAGCAGTGCATTTATCTGCATCTGAATATTATCCTTTGTAATCACATTCTGGCGATCAAAGTCATACACCTGCTCACGCAAGTCAATTGAATTTGTATAAGTATAACGTCCTGCACGCAATGCCACAATATCCTTTGCATGGTCAATAAAAGGAATAATAATATTGATACCTGGTTGAAGGGTTGCATAATACTTACCAAGACGTTCGATAATCTTTGTCTCACTCTGTGAGATAATCACGATTGACATCTTAGCAAAAACGAGTGCTAACACAACTAATGCAATCAGCACATAAGCTATTATATCCATAAGCATTAAAGTTTTTAATTCCCCACCCCAAGTATTTTGTTATCTTAATGGGACAAGAAACCGAAGGTTATTATTTGTTATTTAATTATTTTCAGATTACTCTTTAACAACGTTCTACCGTTGCGATAATAGAGTCAAGTCGTAAAATACGCACAGCAGCACCTGAATCTATTTCCATTCCATCAATAGACTGCGCCTTCCATGAGTCACCGTCTACCTTTACTCTGCCGTATCCACCAGCCTCAATCGTATCTGTTACCTTTCCCTCACGACCAATCAATGCTTCAGCATTACTTAATCTTTTATCCGCACCTTGATGAAGATATTTGAGCGCAATCGGTCGTACTAAGAATATACTCAATACCGAGAAGACTACAAACACAATAACTTGAACAACAATATTATCTGTGAATGCAGAAGCAAGTGAAGCACAGAAACTACCTATTGCAAAGCACATAATGTAGAGATCTCCGTTCATCATCTCTAAAATCAGACAAACAAGACCCACTAACAACCATGTTAACCACAGGTTTTGTATCAGATAATCCATCATAGCTATAAAGGTTTAAATTCGCTTGTAAAGATAATAAAAAAAGATGATTCTATCAAATCTTTCAATGAAAAAATAACACTATAACAGCTACTTACCACTATCAGAAAAGTATTTCTTTGCAAGATGACAATATAATACGAATCATAACGCCTAATAAACATTTCGCATAAATTAGCCGTTAGTGGCTTTTAATATTCTTGAAGATGACCATTGTGCTCGTATCTACAGATATCCGACCAACGTATTTGTGCTTAGCACATGACGTGCTGATGCTTAGCACATATCGTGTTAGTGCTTAGCACCAATGGTGCGGAGTACTCATCAGCTTATAATATATTACCAAAGTAGGGTTAATCGATTGTTTAAAAGGCGTTTTTCAAGCATAAAACAGCACGACTTGTTCGGTCAGAAGAATATTACTTTTCGGAGCCTAAAACGACTAAGTCTATTTGATAGAAATTTCATATGCTAAAGAATGTCATTACATTTTTTATCAAATAGTATTGACTATATAAAAATTACGGCTATGTGCCTTCGTTCTTTAAAAAGCAAATAGCCGTAATAAGGTATCATAAAATGATGGTCGTTCAAATTATCAACGTCTGTTTGAACGTTTAGAAGACGAAGAACCACCTATATGCAATGTTCTTGATGACTGTGAATATCCCGTAGAAGAAACACTATTAGAGCCACGACCACGATAATATTTCTCTGCTTCTGGCAGCCACTTCTTGATATTCTCAATACGACGAGCATCTGAAGGGTGGTCGCTCAGAATCTCAGAACGGCTACTATTCGTTGCTGCAGCCATTCGTTGCCAGAATGTTACGGCATTCGCAGGGTCATAACCAGCCATCGCAGCAAAGATAAGTCCCATATAATCTGCTTCACTCTCGTTGTCACGACTATACTTCAAATTACGGAAGGAGAAGTATCCTCCAGCCACTTGTGAAGCGATATCACCCACTCCACTACCAACAGCAGAGTTTAAGACAGTACCCAAAATGCTGGTTCCCATCTGCTGATTCATCTGCTTTGTAATCTGCTCAGCACTGTGCTTAGCCACAGCATGCGCAATCTCATGACCTAAAACGATTGCCAGACTTGCCTCGTTCTGTGTGTAAGGTAATAATCCTTCGTATACAACAATCTTACCTCCAGGCATACAAAAAGCGTTAGCCTGCTTGTCTTGAACAAGATTAAACTCCCACTTGAAGTTATTAATCTCATTAGCATAACCATTATTACGTAAGTAAGTCTCCACCGCATTTGCAAGGTTGCGACCTACACGCTGAACCATAGCAGTATTCTTTGCATCAGTAGAACGTTTTGCTGATGCCATAAATTTTGTATATTCCTGATTACTGAGGCTAAGAAGCTGCGCATCAGAAATACTGATACGATGTGTACGACCCGTTAATGGAACTTTAGAAGCCGTACCACAGGCTGTCATCAAAGCGACAACAGCTGCCATTAAGAAATACTTAATCTTCATTTTATTTACTGTTTTTTATAACTATCTATTTGCGAAAGTACAACATTTTTCGTGAGGTACAAATAAAATCATGACTTTTTTATAAAGGTTAACGGCTGAAAACAAAACATCAGAACCGTCGTTTTAAATGGATTTAAATCACCCTTTTCCGTTTTCCTATCTCCTTTGTCACAGGGAGAAAGTAGGTCACTATAAAACTGATAACACCCAACATTGCCACAAGAAGGAAGAATAGACGATAGCCCACATACTCCTGCAAGAAACCTGTAAACCATCCTGTCATCACCAACGAGAAGGCTGTTATTGCCGTACCTATTGAATAAGTAAATGTGGAGTGCTCCCCTTTTGTACAATGAGCGAGCCATACAACATAAACTGTTAATCCCAAACCTGTTCCAAACTGTTCGATAATCATACAAAGATTGATAATCGATAAGGTGGAAACAAAGTAATAACTGAGATAAACAAAGACAAACTTTGGCAAGGTCAAAGCTATAACAAAGAGCCATAACCAACGCTTCAAGCCATCACGACGTACCAAATTAGCTCCTAAGGCACTGCCTCCAATTAACGAAAACGTACCCACTGTTCCCAAGACTAATCCTAACTCCTGTGGTGAAAGAGCCAATCCTGCATTACTTCCTGGGTCTATCAAGAAGAGTGGTGCTATTCTAAAAAACATCCCTTCGGGTATGAGAAAGGCAAAAAGGAAACACAAGTTTGCCACATAATGAGGACGGCGGACAAAGGCAGCCTTGACATCATGCCACCATTGACGTGTCACCCCTGTCCATATAGGGAGGTTCGCATGAATATTATCTTTGGGAAGTATGATAGCATGAAGTAGCATCAAACAAGTCAATAAGACTGACAGAACCCTAAAAATAGTTGCCCATGAAGGGGCTACCGTCCTATAAATGACCTCTAAGTTTCCTGCTATCGTAACAGGGATAGCCATTCCTACAATGATAGAAAGCATATAAGAAATGGCACGCGTACCAATAAAAGCAGGACGATTATGCAAGGCCGTTTCACGCTTATACAGTCTTTCGATAGCCACATCATGCAAGGCAGCCATCGTTGCGATTATCATTAAGAAGAAGACTGTCCACTCAAACCAATCAACAGATGATGCCATAAACGCCAATCCACCAAGACTCAGTGCCATAACAAACTCTGTCAGAATTACCCATGCATACTTACTCCAATAGCCAACGACCAATCTACCTAACAAAGGTCGGAGGATAAAGGGCAGTATTAACCACGATGTCGTCAGCGTGATAGCACCATTCGACAAGCCCATTCTGTTGAAATAGACTAATGAAGTCATCAACAAGATAACATACGGTAGTCCACGTGTCAAATAGAGCGTAGGAAGCCAGAGCCAGTAGCTACGCCACTGGTCTACAATAGGAATACCATTGATTATCTTCTGCTCCTCGTGCATCTTCGTATGCGTTATTTGTATTGTGCTTCAATAGCTGCTGTCTGGTAATAATGATGAAGGATTTCGTCATATCGATAGCCTTTCTCGCCCATTACAGCAGCACCAATCTGACACAAGCCTACACCATGTCCCCACCCTGCGCCAATAAGACGGAAGTGCTGTGGGACACCATTCACGACCTCACTACGTTCTACTACGAAAGCAGAACTGTAGAGATGGCTCTCACTTAACGTACGTCTTATCTCTAATTCCTTACCGATAATACGCGTGAGTTTTGTCCCTACAATCTTCAAACGCGTGATACGACCACTCTTACCACGCTCTAAAGGTTGGAGGTCAATAATCTCTCCGAAATCAAGACCACTCTTACGACGGATTAGCTCAGCAAGTTCTGACTGTGTGAGGTCTACTGTCCAGCGATAAAAGTCTTGTGTTTCTTGATCGTAGTTATTAAGCACCTGCCCCAAGACTGCCGCATCCTTTGTATTACAGAAAGCCTCTGGAGACGACAGAATCCACTCCTGTGCCGCCTTCTCATCAGTGAGATCAATCGTAGGGGCTGTTCCCAAAGGTGCATTATCTACTACAGAGAGTAGGTAGGGCTTATGAGTATTGTCCCAACAGTATTCATATTCCTCCGAAACACCTCCGCAACACTTACTGAAACGAGCGTCGCAAATTTCCTTTCCATTCATCAATAACTGTCCACGGGTAGCCTTTATTGCCTCTTCAACATGTGGACTCGTTGCCTTCGTAATGCCCTGATAACGTTGACAATGGTCGTCTGCACAGACATCAAACAAGGTATGTGCATCGCTATCATACCATACAACACCCTCTTCATCCGACACTTTTACTGGTGCAGATGCTGTCTGAATACCCAGTTCAATGGCTTTTCGTCTTCTCATCTGTACCAAAAGCCAACTGCGAGAGATGACAGCGTGTGCCTTCAAAAGCTCTAATGAAGAGGTAGCACTCATCTCACTTGAGATAACACTTGCAAGATAACGTTCTACAGGTAGTTCATTAATAGCCCAAAGCTTATCTCCATCGACAACAAAACGTAGCTTTCCGAGGAAGGTTTGTGCCTCTTTACGCTCCCAATGGAAGTCTACTCCGATAGTAACATCCTCCAAAGTGAAGGATATATCATCATTTTGCGGAGTAAAACAAAGTTCCTGATAAGCCGCAGAATCCCAAAGAATCTGTCCGTCTTGGAACTTTACAATCTGCTTACCAGTCACTTCTTTGTTTCCTATTGTATAAGTACCATTCAGCTGGAAACGTATTTCGTCGCCACGAACGATACCTACAGAAACGATAGGTTCGTACTTCCAATCATCAAAGGCGAGGTCAACTGTCCTATTGCGAATCCGTTTCACAACATCTTTCATTGCCTCATCTGACAGTGAAACCTCACGTAAAATTGCCTTGGCACGCTCTGCTGTCATCCCTTCGAAGTCGCTCTGACGAGGCAATATCATCAATCCAGCCATATCCAAGCTACCCGGACTGACCAGACACTGTGCTTCTCCGTCAGCAGAATAACAATCAGGGCGATGCTTCTCACGTGGGAATACGACTGAAATAAACGCCTCCCCACTACGCCAAGCCACGATATTCATCATCGGCTCAGTCTCATCTTCCTTCATTGGAAGTGATTCATATAAACGGCTAAACAGCTCAACATCGTGCTTCTCTGTATGACTCACGATAGCTAAAGCCAGGCAAATATAGTCCTTTATCTCATAGATTCCCTCTGTATCATTCAGTTTTAAGAGCGGAAGAGAGGTCTCATAAAGCCGTTGCCAGTCACGTTGTAAAGGAAGAATACCACTTGTTCCTGCCTGAAAGTGGAGATGATCAGGAGCACTCGCCCCACACTTCGGACCATTATAGAACACCATCAGCTGCGGATAGGCTCTTAGCAAGCGATGTATCTGTACGTAATTATCCGCTATTGCCTGCTGTTGATGATGACGAGAAGGTATCGTAAAATGTACCGGAAGGATTGGGAAAGGATTGACAAGGATATCGAAATCGTTCCCAAAAGGCAGAACAATCTGCTCTACTGGGCGATTCTTTTCACAAAGGAAGCAAGGACGCTTAGCCAGCGTAGCCTTATCAATCTTCGCTCCTGTACTCACCAAGCGTGCAGGATTGAATTGCGCAAGGGCTGAACCCACCTCACGCGTCTGCACACCCTTCAACTCTTCAAAACGTTTTGCAACGTCTTGCCATTGGTTCAGCTGGTTATGAAAAAAATCAGTTAGCCCTTTCTCTCTGTCTTGATTCTGTTTCTGACGTGCTAAAATCTCAACTGTACGCAGCTGATCTTTATAATGATTGTTGGCATTTACCTTATCGATGCTCAGTACGGCATCACTATTTCCACCCCAACGACGGCAGAGATAAAGTTCATCATAGATTCGTCCGATACGGAAACGACGACTGAAAGCCAATCCCATCGCATAGTCTTCACCATAACTTGTGTTAGGGAACTGATGCTGACGAACCAAAGGAGTAAAGAAAGCACGTGGTGCACCGAGTCCATTAATACGTAGGGCGTTGTTACAACCATTATCCTCCGTCCACTCATTATGGCTAATCAAACCTGGTGGAAGGGTGTTAAGCTCAAAGTCACACATACGATAAGAGCCGACTATCATCGCTGCTTTCTGTTCGTGGAAAGCATCGACAATGGTCTGTAAAGTATTTTCAGAAGAATAAAGGTCATCACTATCCAACTGAACAGCAAAGCAACCGCAATGCACATCATTAATAGCATAGTTCCAACAGCCACCTATACCGAGGTCAGTACGTGTAGGGACAAGATGCACAAGACGCTCATCAGCAGCCAAAGAAGAGAGGATCTCCGTCGTTCCGTCTGTCGAATGGTTGTCGACAACGATAACATTAAAAGGGAAGTCTGTCTTCTGTGAGAGTGCTGATACAACCGCATCGCGTACTGTCTTCTCACGATTAAAGACAGGAATCACCACTGACGCCTCCACAGGGAAAGCCTCAGCAGAGAAGTCTGGCTGTGCATATTGCGTTGTATCTACCAAGGCATTGATAGCTGACAGGTGTGCTGTTGCAGCCTGCTCCATCTCAATCTGTACCTCACGGTTGCGTGGATTCACATAATCAAACTGCTTCTCACCACTTGCACGTAGGTCGTCTTCCTCCTCCGTATAGAGATATTCATTCAGATGGAAGAGTTCTCCCTTACGACTTAAGAATAGACGAAGGTCGTACCAACCAGCAAACTGATAATTCTTTGCCACCTCTCTCGCTACATATTCCTTCAGGTACTCTGTCTTGAGAAGTACAACAGAACCAAAATCGAAGTCATCGCGGATGCTACCCAACTGATAGTCTGTAACGGGATGCTTCACCGTCTTGCCAGCTTCAACTGAGTAATGGTCAGCATAAACCATTGCCGCACCAGTCTCCTCAGCCACCTGCAGCATACGATCCAAAGCATGATAGCCCAACGTGACAGGACCTTGCTTCAAATAAAGCAGGGCATAATCGGCTGTTGCTGTTGTTGAAATAAGGCGCATAGTAGCAAGAGAAAGCAAGCTGCCTGCCTGCAGGTGATGGGTGTACAGAGGCAATGCCTCAGTAGGTGGGACATCGGCTGATAATGTGTATATACTCTTCACCACACCAGACTCGTGCAACTGCGCAGCAAGTGACTGTATCATTGCGGCTGTGCTATATGGTAGAAAGCAATCTATCTGTTTCTTCTTTTCCATCTAAAATGTGTTCTTTTATCTACTTGCAAAGATACTATAAAATCCCGTCTTACGTACGAAGTTTCAAAAGAAAACAACCTACAGCGAATTATTTTCATGAAAAGAAATATTTATTTACGTGAAGAAAAATATTTTTTTTCATGAAAAGAAATTCTTTTCTTCGTGAAAATAATTTGGAAGCAGTGGTCATACTGAACTTTTTCTGTAACTTTGTACGCATAAAAAAGACATTAAAAGATAGCCAAAAGATGGAAAAAGAAAATCATATAGACCGTGCATTAGCTTTTATGAAGAATCTTGAAAAGCTTGGTGCACAGCTTCAGAAGGCTGACGAACAGCAGAAACTAATGCTGCAACAGATGCTGACAAAAAGCCAGAACAACGAAACAAACACGGATGAATACCGTGAACTGGAGCAAAGAAGCAAGGACCTTCAAGCAATGATTAACAAGTGGCGTCCTATCTATGAGGAACGTCTGAAGATGGTGAAGGAGGCACAGAAGGCTGCAAAGAAGTAAGACTGACTGTAGAAGAACAAGACTTGAACAAGTTTGTTTCTCGCTATAAAAGAGAAGTATGTGTCCCTTACTGCTACCCACTATCTTCTATTCAAGATTGCAGAACTCCGCATATACAAACAAACTCCCTAACTATCAATAACAAATGAAGAAAGACTTATACAAAGACATCAGACTGTTCTTATTAGCTATCATAGCTGTTAGTTTGTTTTTTTCATGTTCGTCTGTCCCTTCTGGAATAGCTGAAGAGATAACCTATCACGGAGAACAACTGCATCGTTATCTGACGATTATCAAAGACGTAACATCGAAAGCGGAGAAAAGTAAGGATACAATCACCTATTATTGTAACCAAAAAGGACAGCTCATCATAGAGCGTGTGGGTACAGATAGCTTGCAGGATTACACTTACTCCTATGCTGGTGACACCATTCACATTCATAAGACGCATATTAAAGACCAGTTAGACGAACTCCTCGATTGCTATTATATAGTTAAGAACGGACTTATCGTAGAAGCGAATAACCCTCCCAGCTATTATACATACAGCTACGACAATAAGCGAAGACTTGTTTGTCGTGACACACCTAATGTTAGCTGTGGGAGAACAACCTATGATTTCCAATGGAAGGGGGAGAAGATATTTCTTCATAAACCATTTAATATCACCTACAGAGAGACTGGACAGAAGGCAGCCTACCACAACTTCTATTTCTTGTGGATGTATGGTAGTGGCTTAAGCATACCCATCCCTTTCATCACCTTAGGTTATATGGGTGTTATTCCAGAAGGAGATATTAGCAGCTATAGCTTCAGTTCAATACAGAAAGAGTGGGATTTCAAGTCGCAACTGACAACGGAGTATGATAAGGAAGGACGTCCCACCCGCATTGAGGAAGTGCTGATGACATTAGATAAAAATAACAAACAAGATAGTAGTAAACACGTTACACAATACATCTGGTAAATATATACCAATATCAAAAAGCTTAAAACAGGATATGGAAAAGGAAAAGAAAAGTGGAGGAATGATGAGTGTCATCGCTGCCTTAGGTGCAAACATCTTGGTAGCGATATCAAAGTTTATTGGTTTTGCAGTGTCAGGTTCAGCTGCGATGTTGAATGAGTCTATCCATAGTATTGTGGATTGTGGTAATCAGATACTACTATTGGTGGGCAACCGACAATCAACTGTTAAAGCAACGGAGCAGCATCCATTCGGACAAGCACGTGCTAAGTATTTCTATAGCTTGGTTGTTGCAATGATGTTGTTCTTCGCTGGTGGTGCATTGGGTATCATGGAAGCTGCTGAGAAGTTGTTTCACCCAGAACATAGCTTAGAAAACACGTGGCTCATCATCGCTATTCTTGTCTTTGGTCTCTTAGTGGAATTAGGCAGTCTGCGCATTGCCTTCAAGGAAATAAAGGAACTGAATAAGGACAATCTTTCACTGTATCGTTTCCTACGAGAGAGCCGTCACAGTGAAATTCTCATCATCTTTGCAGAAGATAGCTGTGCTGTCATTGGTCTGCTAATAGCCTTAGGAGGTACACTTCTGACCCACTTCACAGGTAATCCATTCTATGATACCCTCTCGGGTGTACTGATTGGTGTACTCCTCTGTGCAGCAGCTCTTTTCCTCGCACGTGAGTTCTACAGTCTGCTTATTGGTGAGAGTGTCACGCAGAAGGATTTAACTCGCATCAAAGAGACATTCAACAGAACAGAAATCAACCGCCTAATCAACGTCAAGACCATTCACCTCGGTCCTAATGACATCCTTGTCACTGCAAAGATTGACGTCAAGAGCGAATATGAAGCACAAGCACCTCAGTTGGTTAACGACATCGAAAAGAACATGCGTGCCGCTTTCCCTGAGTACAAGATTTATATCTATATTGAGACGGATAAATATAAAGAGGATTATTAAAGACCTCTCCCCCAACCCCTCTCCGAGAGAGAGGGGAGTGCTGGACACAAGAGAAAATAATTTCTGTTACTATGTCTATTCGTCGTCCACAAACAATTTATCCCCTTATAAAGCAACCTTTGTAAACTATTTTCGTGCGATTCAATTCCAAAACATGCTCTTTCGGCTTCTAAAAGACACCTAATTGACTTGCAATAGGTGCCCTTTTGAGGGTTAACTAACGCCCTTTTGAAGTCCAATTAGGCACATCTCCCTACATTACTTCACAACCAACTGACTACCTGTAAGTTACAAACACACCTTTTAGACATCTTTTTACCGTTATTTATAGAGCTTTTGTTGGGAAACATGTAATGATTTTTCAAACCCCTACCTGCGTTTTTTAAATATAAAGGTGAAAAGGTTTTCTGTGTCGGAGGATAATAATAGAATAGACAGTTGACAGATTTAGCTATGTTTTTGTTTAATGAATAACTTCGCTTCTTCTGTTAAATCTATACAAAAAGCATCCACGTATTTAACAACAGAACCAAATAATCGGGAGAAGAACTCATTAAGTATATAGCTTCAACTTTGAAATAAAAAGATTTTTGCCAAAAAGTTGTGTATATTCTTGGAAGTTCACAACCTTTTTTTATATTTGTATTGAACAGAATAGGACTAAACTTTTTAATAGTTTCAGAGCGTATAAATCCACACAAGACATTAGAATAATTGGTTCTATTTACTTTCGGCGTGATGAAATACATTATTACAATGATTAATAAAAAGCTAGAAAACAGATCGTTATGAGTGTAGAAAATGTATTAAGTCGAATTTTAGAAATTGAGCACGGATTTCAACATATCATTGATGGAACTAATGAAATCATTTCTTCAAATTCGAAAGAACAGTGCTTTAAATATGCTATCACTCTACTTGAACATAAAGCATATCAAGCACGAATGTTAGCTACATCAATATTGGGCAAATTAGCTACAACAGATAAAAAAGCTCTCTATTTTCTGAAAGAGCAAGTTTCTATCGATAAAAACTGGCGAGTACAAGAAATGCTTGCAAAAGCCTTTGACGAAATTTGCAAGTACAAAGGATATGAATCATCCTTACCTCTCATTGAAGAATGGATAAACGACAACAATCCAAATGTTGTTCGTGCTGTAACAGAGGGATTGAGAATTTGGACAAATCGACCATTTTTCAAAGAAAATCCAATGATTGCTATAGCATTGATCAGCAAACACAAAGAAGATGAAAGTGAGTATCTTAGGAAATCCGTAGGTAATGCGTTAAAGGATATAAGCAAAAAATATCCAGATTTGATACGGCAGGAGGTAATACAGTGGGATTTATCTAACCCACGAATATTCTTCACATATAAACTTGCAACTAAAATATTGAAATAAAGACTGCTTGTATATTTTGCATCTTTACTTTATTCAGTACATCTTGTACAAAGTCAAAAAAAACAGAGGTGCGCTCTTGGTACACCTCTGTTTCTTTATATTTACTTACCATTAATTACTTAAAAGTATGTTTACCTTCCTGCGCAGCAGGCTTCACGATAATCTCACGCTGCTTAGCGTTTGTCATCACCTTCATAGCCACAGCAGTGATATCCTGTGGTGTGAGGGTCTTGAATACTGGTGCAGAAGCGGCATTATCATTTGGAGATAGCTCGTTGCCAGTCTCAGCATAGATGTTCAATAAAGCCATCCAAACTGATGGGTCACTGTTTGACTGTGATGCTGCACCTGATTGTTCCTCATCAACAGCCAAAGGTACCATTGCAGCCTTGAACTCATCTGCAGAGAAACGGCCAACCTTTACATCATCAAGAATACTATAAACAAGGCTAACAGCTTTGTCTGCATTCTCTTTCGCAGTAGAAAGATGAATGTTAAGGCTCTCGCCAGCTACTGGCTGTGAAGTATAGTTGCTCTGTACACCTACGGTATAAGTAAGGTGTTCTTTCTCACGCAATACATCAAAATAACGACGCTCCAAGAGTCCACGCATCACTTCCAAAGCAGCTTGCTCACGCTCAGAAAGTTTCTGCTTATTGGCAAATGAAATTTCAATCTCTGCCATACCACCTTCTGTCTCAGTCTCGAAAGTGCGCTTGATAACAGGCGTAGATGACGAGAAATCCATTGGCTGGATAGCAGTCTTCACAGGCTTACCTTCACCCTTGAGAGAACCAATATAGCGAAGTACCAACTCTTTTGCCTTTGCTTCTGGAATATCACCAATAAGACAATAGGTGAAACGTGATGCATCACCAAGATGAGCTTGGAACTGTTCCTGCAACTTATCAAACTGAACAGACTTAAAGAAAGCCTCATTCTGACGTGGATTCATCGCACTAACCGGATAAAGCAACTGCTGGATAGAATCCTGTACGGCAGCCATACCTGTTGTTGCACGATTCTCATAGACGTAGAGGTTACGCTGGACATACTTATCAAAGGCAGACTTTGAGAAGTTCTGACGTGACAGAATCAAATACAGATAGCTGAAGAAATCGTCAGCCTTGTCAACAGGTGCATTACCACCGATACCATCACTGTAGTCTTCCAATGAGAGGGAGAGATTGATATTCTTACCCTGTAGCCACTGCGCCAACTGATTTCGGTTGTAATTATATACACCTGACTGCATCAAAAGCGAACGCATTGCAGTGTAGTTAGCAAGTTCCTGTGCAGGAACAATAGACTTACCCCCTTCTGCAGAACCTGCAAAGAGGAACTTACCACTCAGCTCCGGAACGTTACGATAAAGAACTTTCGCACCATTAGAGAGTGTCCACTCCTTTGCCTGCAAAGTCTTCAACTGCTTTTCAGAAACAATCTTTCCTCCTGTCAGAGGGAAGTCAATCAACTGACTGATAGGCTTCATACCATCAGCGCAAGCCATATCGCTGAATGAGCTCTTTGCCTTCAATGCAGCCATAAGGTCATTCTCAGTGATATTCATCTCACTCTGTGACTTAGAATAAGTGACAAAAGCGAGGTTATTATCATTGAGCAATGCCTTCATCCAAGCATTCATGTCCTCAACCTCTAACTCAACCAAAGTCTCAAGGTTACGGTTAATCTGTCCGCGGAAGTCTTGTACAGGAATATCATAGAGGAAGTTCTGACGGAAAAGCATCAAAGCATTGTTTGGTGTACCTAATCCTTTTGCTTCAAGGACATCCTTCATTCCATTGTACATCTTCTCCTTCTCAGCATTGAACTCTGCAGCAGTAAAGCCTTGGTCACGCAAGTTATCACGTACAGCTAACATCTGCTGAAGCGCCTTCTGTTCATTACCCTGATAGGGAACCATGTCCCATGCCATCTGATAATAGTTTCTTACCAAAGGAGACAGACTCACCTCAGCGGCAATATAACTCTCCTTATCAGCATTCTTCAACATCACAAAACGCTTTGGAGCCAATGTGTTGAAGAACTTAGTGAAGATAAACTGACGCACACGGTCCTCTTCTGGAGCGTTACCCTTCACCTCATAGCGTTGATAAAGACCAAAAGAAGCACTCTTATTCTCTGGGTCAATGAAACGCATATAGAGCGGTGTTGCATTATCAGGAATCTGTCTTGTCTGTGGATTTACAACAGGTGCCTGTTTAGTGGGCAATGTCTTGAAAACAGTCTGGATATTCTTCTCCATCTGGTCTACATCCACATCACCAATGACAGCAACAAACTGCATATTAGGACGGTACCACTTATCATAGAACTGCTTTACTTGCTTCTGCTGGAAGGTCTCCAATATCTTCTGTGAACCAATCACATTATGAGTAGCATAACCAGCATGATTATAAACAACAGGTGCAATGGCATCTGTCAGACGACGGTCTACTCCCGAACGATGACGCCATTCCTCAAGGATAATACCACGTTCCTTTTCAATGTCTTTAGGGGTCATCTTGACGCCATGGCACCAGTCACGGAGCACCCAAAGCATATTCTCATTTAGCTTCACATCATTGGTTGGTACGTTATGAACCGCATAACGCGTATCATCAACACCTGTGAAAGCCTCAAAGTCATTGAGGTTATTGCTGCGAAGGAAGTTCATCACACCATTAGGGAAGTGGTCTGTCGTATTGAAAGCCAAATGCTCCAACACGTGCGCCAATCCCATTTCCTCATCATTCTCCAAGATAGCACCTACATTCTGGTAGAGGTAGTATTGTGCCTCACCAGTAGCAGAACCATCATTATAGATATAATAAGTAAGCCCATTTGCCAGTTTTCCCTTTCGCAATCCATTCATCTGCGCATTGGCAGGACTAAAGGGGGAAAACAAAAAGCCTATGAGCAGTGCCACTGGCACGCTCGATAGGCATTTAGTGATATTCTTGAACATAGTCATTGTTTACTTTTCAAGGAGTTCGAGCGTAGAGAGCTTCTGCTTGATTGCACCCTGCAACATAGCCTGTGGCATCTCCATATTCTCTAAACGGAGTGTCTCAGCAAATGCCTGGTTATAGTATTCACGTGCCTTGGTATAGTTCTTCAATTCACGATAAGAGTCACCTATCATTACCATATAGTTGACACGGTCCATCACAGCATCTTCCTGTGACAAAGCTTTCTCAGCCCACTTGATAGCAACCTCATGATCCTTAGCCTTCAGACTCTTGCCGGCTGCCATATAGAGGTTCTGTGCTGCCTTACCATAGTCGGCTGAACGGAGGTTGTTCTCCATCTTGCCAAAATAGGTCTCCATAGCTTTCACATAGCCATTTACATCCTTATTCTTATACAAGTTGTAGAGAGCATCAAAGTAGAGCTTAGCCTTCTCGTATGGAGTAATACCTGTCAAGCCAACAACCTCGTATGCCTTTGCATACTGGTTCTTAACTTTCTCTACATAGTCTTTATACTTTACGTTGCCATCTTTTGCCATATCCTCGGCAAAGATATCGTTAGCCTCAACAATGTAGTAGGCAGGTGCCTTACCAAGTTTCTTCATCCAGTCATCAAGGTGGTCGTTCATAAGGTCAATCATATACTGCTTGTGCTCCTTATCTTCATCACCCTCCAATGTTAGAATGATACGATAGTCATTCTCATTGATAAGCTTCAATGGTGCCTTAGCAGCTACATAGTTCTTATAAAGTTTCTGCAAACGTGTTACCCACTTATCTGCATCCATACCCTCCTGCGCCTGCAAGAAAGATGGCGCCTTGAGAAGAAGTTGCTGCTGAACGTCAAGGTCGTTGTTATCAGCCTTGTACTTATTGTAAAGTTCCTCAAAACTTACACTCTCACCTGCTGCAATCTTAGCAGCCTCCATGAGTTCATCCTTATCCATCGCACCTGTATTCACAGACAAGGCCTTACCATCTGGTGCAATGAAAGCTACTGTTGGATACGCTGCTACCTTATAGTTCTTAGCGATATCAACATTCTCACCCTTCTCTGCATCTAACTGCAGACTGATAAAGTGTTCATTGAAATACTTTCCAACTTCCTCTTGTGTGAAAACAGTCTTTGCCATCTTCTTACAAGGAACACACCATACTGCGTAGAAGTCAACAAACAGAATTTTATTATCTTGCTTAGCTTTTACCAAAGCTTCACTGAAAGTTCCCTTAAAGAACTTAATACCATTTGCTGCTTCTGTACCCTGCTGTGCACGAAGCTGTACTGCCATCATCAAAAGAGATACAAGCAGTAAGATATATCTTCTTCTTTTCATATTTAATCTGTTTTTAATGGATTATTTTATTCAAACTATTTATAAAACTGTATCCTACTTACAGCATTGATTTTATTCATATCTATCTTTTTAACATATGAAAGGAATACACTTAAAGTCAATGCTGAACGTAGTATATACATCTACAATATACCTTTATCAGAATTACTCGACAGGCAGTTCATCATCTGTTACTACCACCTTAAAGATGTCTTCCAAGACGACCTCATGATCTTGATTATACACCTTAAGAGAGAGACGATATCTGCCATTTGCCAACTGTTGCGTAGCTTCTTGTGTGACAACAATCAGACCACCGGTAACAGAAATCTTGCCCTCCTTATAGAGTTTCATAAACAACTGTGCTTGTTCCTGATTGTCAGCCTTAACCCCAAACAACTCATAATTGATAGGATTGGTTCCTGCAACACCTTGGATACGTGTTGAAACAAATGGTAACTTATTGATACCACGCTCACTCGTTGCATCGACGTTATGGAAGGCATTAAGAGAATCGGGAGTAAAAGATGCTCCAGTTGTTCTCAGATAGCCTACATCCATTTTGCTACATGATACCATAAAACCTATTGTAAGGGCCATAAGGCATAGCAATGCGATTCCTTTCTTCATCTTTTTCATTTTTAAAAGTCGGTTAAGTTGAAGTCATAAACAAGTGAGTGAACCACTCCTGTGTTTGTTTCAATATTACATGAAGCAACGTCAGAAGTCTTGGTGGTCGTTGGGGAAACCAAGTGGATACGTAAAGGGCCAGCGGCTGGCACACCGTTGTAAGACTCGTGGAAAGTATAAATCCACAACTGCTTACCAGAAGCCATCTCTACTGTCTCACCTCCCTTACCAATAGGTGTTGATGCATCAGAAGATTTAACACCTTCCTTAAAATCATCAAGCATCACACGCTTGTTAGGTAAAACACAATTTAAGATAAACTTCTTACAGTCAGCAACAGGAATATCTGACACTCTCTCCATATGATTATCATAGAGATAACGACGAATACTATGATTCGTAGGACCAAAGAATGTGAAGTTCTTTCCATACTGACTTGTACCTTGGAAGAGCGACACTAAGTCGGCACGTTCTGCCATTACACGAAGGGAATCCCAATTATAGCTGTCCCCTTTGAAGTATTCCCACATCGTCATATCATGCTTTCCATTAGCAAGCCCAGTGTCGTCAAAGTTATACTGAGTACAACTGGAGAAGACTCCCATTGTCAGACACATTGTTATTATATATATAATCTTTTTCATTATATCGAACACTTTTTGATTTGTACAATCCTTATCCATTATTAATTATAAGCCTGCCAATAAGGTTTCTGGCGCAACAATGTATTAATGATGTGCCCATCCTTATCCTGCCATGCATCCTTTGGAAGTGGAAGGAAGAGTGCACCGCCTTGAATGTCTTGATTGGTCAGCAAAAGGAACTTACCTTGCAGTTCTTCTTTCACATATCCATTACGAATGACATCGGCATAACGTGCATCATTTTCACCGATAAACTCTTTCTCTCTTTCAAGGAAGATAGCCTTCTTCAGTCCCTCTGTATCGTAGGTTGATGGATAAGAAAGTGCACCAGCACGTGAACGAATCATATTAAGGTCAGCGATAGCCTTTGCATCGTTGCCTAACTTCTGATAGCACTCAGCTCTCAACAGATAGAAATCAGCAAGACGCCAGTAAACATAGTCAGCATCTACCGTACGGTAAGTCTTACCACTTGCAGAATACTGATCGGCATCCATAATTGCTTTTCTGAACTTATACATAATAGCGTAATCAGTTCCATCTACCTCATGTGAGGTACCCCACTGATAGAAAAATGCCTGTAGACGCTGGTCAGTAGCATCAGGAAACAATCTTTCTATTGTTGAAGTATAAAGCTGATAGGTACTACTTGATGGTAAATCAGCTAATGTTTGGTCCTCTCTTACAGGCCAGCTCACAAAGTTCTGTGCCACCTCATTAGGAGAAACTACATTCTCTGAGCGCGTCTTATCAAAGTACAAGCTGAAGATCGCCTCTGGATTAGGAGACTTCTCATTAGACAGATACGTACAGAGTTCCTCTGGTGAAGAGCAAAGCTGATAGTTACCTACCTGACCATCGATAAGCTGTGTTGAGTAATCGATAGACTTCTGATAATCTTCTTGTGCATTACCCTGCAACTTATAAAGTTCAGTCACACTACCCTTCCACGCATAAATCTGTGCAAGTAAGGCTGCAGCAGTACCCTTTGAAGCAGTCTGACGATTAGTGATAGAAACACCATTCAAGTCTGTCAACTTATCCCATGTAGGCAAAACATCCAATGCTTTCTTTGCATGTTCTATTGCAGCATTAAGCACATCACTCTGTGAAGAGAGAGAGTAAGGCTTTATCTCTGAAGAATTATCAGTGATGATTGCCTCACCATAACGTTGTGCTAAAAGGAAATAAGACAATCCAAGAGCGAATTCAGCTTGTCCAACATGATACTTCCGACGATCTTCAGCCAAGTCTTTTGTCTTATCTATATTATCAAGTAACAGGTTAGACTCAAAGATAATGTCGTAAAGACCCTTCCATGAATACTCACTTGTAATTACTGTTCGTGGATTCCACTCGCGTAACTGCTTGCCATCAAGAATCTCGTCAGCTTTCATACCTGCTGTTGAAAGAACATAGTTATTGCCAACAACGGTGTTGATATAATATTGAATAGAAGTGGTTGTCGCATTCAACTCTTTCTCTGTATTGAACGAGTTGCTGTAAGTCAATCCGTTCTCAGGCTGCAAGTCAAGGCTGCAAGAGGACAGAAGACAACCACATATTGAGAGCATTATAATCTTCTTCATTTCTGTTAGAATTTTAAGTTGAGACCCAAAGTAACCTTTCTATTCAATGGATACTGTGTTCCATCGTCCTTACCAGAATAAGGATTAATAATTTCTGGGTCTACTCCTGAGTAATTGGTAAGCAAGAACAAATTCTCTCCACTGAGGTATACATTAGCATCTTTGATGAATGAGCCCTTCAGCCAGTTCTTAGGTATCTGATAACCAATAACCAACTGCTTGAGTCGTAGGAAGCTAATATTCTCAATGTTAGAATCTACGTTACCATCAAACTGACCTACATAATCCTTATCAGCAAACTCAAGTGATGGATACTTTGCATCTCTATTACTTGTTGTCCAGAAGTCACCAGCGTGGAAGTAGTTCATGATTACACCGAAGTCTTTTGTAAAGGTGAAGGCACTGTTCTTATACATATTCATAACCTTACGGCTAATGGTATAGCTGAAGAGTACATCAAAGCTCAATCCCTTCCACTCCAAGTGGCTATTCAAACCACCATAAACAGCAGGAAGTGTGCTACCAGCATAATAGAGGTCCTTATCATCAATCACACCATCATAGTTCTGATCCTTAATCTTTCTTCCGCCCACACGCAATGGATTATTGATTGATTGGAAGTAGAGTGGAATCTGCTTACCTGATGCATTAAGATACATTGGGATATCCTCTTCCTTCTGAACAATTCCCTCATCCTTGAAAGTATAGATACCATAGACTGGACGACCTAAGACTTTATCATTAAGGTCTTCGCCATTGTATGTCTTACGCAGCATGTTCTTATTATGAGAAAGGTTGAAGCCTACGCTCCAGTTCCAATTCTTCTTGCGGATAACATCATACTGAGCCTCGAACTCGATACCTTCGTTAGAGATAGCAGATGCATTGTCCCACATACTTGTAGCAAGGAAGACATTACCTGGAAGGTAAGACTGCATCAACAGCTTGCTTGAATACTTATAGTAATAATCGAGCTTGAGTTTCAAACGATAATCCAACATCTGCAAGTCAAGACCGAGGTCATACTGGTCACTCTCCTCCCAAGTCAACTTCTTATTAGCCATAGATTGTGGGATAAGACCTAACGAACCATTAAAGATGTTACTCTCCTCCATCACACCCAATGCCAAATAAGGCTCCTGGAACTTCTGCCCAGACTTACCCCAAGAAGCACGAAGTTTACCGAAGCTTAACCACCAGAACTTCTTCATGAAGTGCTCTTCACTGAATGCCCAACCAAGACCTACAGAAGGGAAGGTACCCCAACGTACATCCTTACCGAACACACTTGATCCATCCGCACGGATAGAAAGTTCTGCCATGTAACGCTTCTTATAGCTATAAGCAGCACGACCTAAGAAACTGAGCAATGACTGTTCCTGCTGGTTAGTAAGGAAACTCTGTGCTGCTCTTACTGTTCCACCATCGTTGAAGAGTGAAGGCCATCCCTCACCTGCATACTTAATAGAGTTGGTAGGACCGCCCTTTGCAGTACCGCTTAAGTTCTGCAACAAGTCATAGTTATATGTCATACCAGCCATCAACTCCAACTTATGCTCACTTGGTAATGCCAAGTTGTAAGTAAGAATATTCTCTGTCTGAATATTCGTCATTGCAATATTGGAAGCCTGAACTTCAGACTTCTTATCATACTTCAGATAATCAGGTGTGAACGTGTACACACGTGTGAAGTAATGGTCAAGCGAATAAGTAGAAGAGAACTTCAGACCCTTCAAGATGTTATAGTTCAAACCGACACTCAAACGAACATTATAGTTTGAGTTGGTCTTATCAATATCCTTCAATTGCCTCAACGCCACTTGCTCAGCAGTACTACCCTTACCAGGCAAGAGAGTTGATGTACGTTTCGGGTCGAATGTCAATCCCTGCACACGACCTCCATCTGCTCCAGCTTTCTGCGTAGCATATGTAAGATTAATACGTGTGAAAGCACTCAACTTTGTTGACAGATTGAAATCAAGATTACTCAACAAACTAAAACGACGGAAGTTAGAACTAATCATAATACCAGTTTCATCATAAACACCAGCATTAACCATATATCTAATATTATCCGTACCACCTGCTAACAACATATCAGCCTTAGTCACCTTACCTACACGGAAAGCATACTTCCACCAGTTTGTTCTGTTGTTATAGAAAGTATTAAGTGAATCTTGCGCAATACCTGGCAGACGACGTTCTGAATCCAACACCTTACCATTACGCCACAGATAGTCGTATGCACCATCATTATCAGCATCCCATCCGTATGAATCCTTATAAGAACCCGGATAAATCAACTTATCTGTCATGTAGTCATAATGTGCACCTCTTTGGCTCTTAGCAAGACGGAGAGCAATATCGCGTTCACCCTTACCAAGGGTCTGCATTGGTGTACTTGGCAACCAAGAAAGAGACTGTGAGAAATTAAAACTCACTTCAGAACGTCCAGACTTACCCTTCTTCGTTGTAATAAGGATAACACCATTACCAGCACGTGAACCATAGAGGGATGCTGATGCAGCATCCTTAAGTACCTGTACAGACTCAATACTTGAAGGATCGAGTCCTGACAATGGATTGATACCACCCGTTGCATCTCCTGCACTACTTGACACTGGAATACCATCAATCACATAGAGAGGGGATCCATCATTGATACCCTTCTGATTAAGAGAGCTAAAACCACGAATAGTAATACGAGAACCACCACCACCAGGTGAACCTGAGAGGTTAGTTACATCTACACCAGCCATACGACCCTGCAAGAGGTTCTCAATACTTGCCGTTGGTGCCTTCTGCAAATCCTCAACTTTTACAGAAGCCACAGCACCCACTTGCTCACGTGTATTACGCTTACCATAGGCAACAACCGTAACCTCACCCATTGCGATAGCTGAAGAAGTCAGGATAACGTTCATAGCTTTACCAGCATGATACTTTAGCGTTTTAGCATCATAGCCCACGCTGGAGATAGTAATCGTCCCCTCCTCTTTCTCTACAGGCATTGAGAAGTTACCGTCAATATCAGCGGTAACACCTTGCGACGTACCCTTAATTTGCACAATAGCAAAAGGCACTCCCAATCCATCTTTGTCTTTTACTGTACCACGAATCGTGTATTGTCCTTGTGTTGCGTTCTTCATTTTGAACACATCAATCACCTTGCCATCAATATTATAGACAAAAGATGAGTGAGACAATAGATTTTCCACAGCACTCAGTTCGTCTACATCCTCAAACGATATCGTAAGAAGCAACGTGTCGTTCTTAACATCGTCAGAGTAATTAATCTTGTAGTCTCCCTTTGTAGAAATGAAATCCAAGATCTGAGCAACACTCTTATCCTTAAACGAAATCGAGAATTTCTTACCCGCTACTTGTGCAGAAGCAGGAGAACTCCACGAAAGCATCAAGATAAAAGTTGTCAGAAACACCAAAGAAGGTAACCTTCTTAAAGTTCTAAACATGCGTTGATGATACTTCATTGATTAGTCTTTATTGTTATTATTTTTGATATTAACTTATTAAAAGAATTAGATTCCTTCACAAATGTGCGCTCAATAAAATCTACATAAAAACGGTATTAATATTGATTACAATGCAAATGTACATAAAAATCTTGAATCACAAAGTCTATTGATGATAAAAAAAGTAAAAGAAATGCAGTTATAATAACACACACTATCCCCCTCTCTGTACGAGAAGGGGATGGTTAGTATTTACGTTTCAAGTTTTAGATACTCCACTACATTCATCTTCCTCTACGTTTAAGGTTATATTGATGATAGAACCCACGAAACTGCCTCTATACCTTTTAACTTGCATCATTCAATTAGAAACTATACTGGAAGCCTATAGAAGCAAACTCCTTCAACTGCCAAAAGGCATAATGGTCATCACGACGTACACCATCATCAAAACGAGGATAGATAAACACACGACTTGAAATATAGCGATTGAAGCGGAAGGTAAAGGTATTCTCCCATTCTAACTCCGTACGCTTATAAGTCGAATAGCCATACAGCCGTGTTTTCCAAGTAAGCGATTCCATCAACTGCCATTCTAAATCAACCGTAAACTCAGAACCGAAGTCATGCAGGAAATGATTACCATCCTCGATACCCAAACGACGCGTCAACTCTAACATACGAGTATACTTCATATTATAAGCTAATGGTGCCAAGTGGAAGTTACCCTTCAAACGATGGTTCATCCAGTCTACCGAGTAATCCATACCAATAGAAAGGTTTATGTTCAACGGAGCTGCAAAAGCTGAATAAATCTTTGGATCATTTGAACGGTAAGAATGGCTAAATTGCGTATTGCCAATAAACTGAACCGTATAATACCAACGCTTTGTTGCCTGCAAACCGAGTTTAGAGGTAAGACGAATCAGGTCCTCTGTACTCTTAAAACTGTGTAGGGAGTCGGAGCGACTGCTCTGCATACCATATTTTAATTCCAAACGGTTCTCCCACTTCACTTTCTGCTTATTATTATAATTAGCTTGCATGACCAATGAAGCCAAAGCAGAATAGTTGCTTTCTCCACCTTTATACCAGTTTCCAGATACGTAATTCTGCAGGAACTGTAGAGCATAATCACCACTAAACGTCCAGAAATTAGGACGCTTTACCAAAACATCTACAGGTACATTTGTTGGCTCAACAGGACGATCAGCCACTTTTTCTACCAATGTAGGATCATGATGTATTGGTGCTTTGATATCATCTAATTTCGTCTGCTGTTGCTGTACCATACGATCAGTGCCCTCCACAAGGTCAGGACGTGTCAAGTAAAGGTGCATCAACTCTGAGAGAATTGGACTTTCCTTTCTATCACGTGTAAACAGTCTTTCTGCCACATTACCATAATAGGTCAGTGGTAGAAACAATCGCATATCATTCCGACGAAGCCTCTGTCCGCGTTGAACTTTCGGCATCTTACGTGTAAACACACTATCCTTCAGCGATTTTAGTGAATCAATATACGCTTGAATCTTATCCATTGACGGCCGTTCATCGCTACGAACAGAGATAGGATGATTCACTTGAGCAATAGTACCCAAGCTCACTATTAGAAATAATGTGATTAAAAAGTTCCGTTTCATCATATTTATTATAATGTGCAAACTTACGGTATTTTTTTTAATTTACAGCCCTATTTACTGAAAATCTTAACCACTATAAGCAATTTACTCATATAATTAGTGACTCATCCGAAATATGGAGTGATAAACTAAACTCTTACATATAAGGCACACAGAGTCACGGAGGGGACGGAGGTAACGCAATGTCACGGAGGTGCCGAGGGCACAAAGAGTGACGGAGGTGTAGCGTACAGATTCTTGCTAAATATTTTGGAATAAACGTTTTGTATATAAATTGCTAATAGAATTGGCAAACAAGCTCCGTTGCTCTATGCACCGACGGTGCCTCCGTTACTACTATAGCTTTGTATTTAATAATCCTCCGTTCTCTCCGTTCCTCCGTGTGACATTACTTCAAACTCTAAACATAAGTGGCAAACCTTATCACTCCAAAATCCTGAAGACCCTAATTAGTTGTCTTCCACTTCTTCCTGAAATAAAAGACAACGAACAACGATATTACATGGTTATTCTATTTCTTTAATAAACAAGAAAAGTCTTAGCCTTGTCTTAAAGATTTAATTTATAACCTACAGACACCTCAAACACGCTGTTACGAGAAGAATCGCCTTCCTTGTAAATCTTAAAGACTCCCACATGATATAATGCTCCTAACACAACGTTTTCGTACTCATAGCTTACGCCAACTGGTATAGAAAGACCAAACTTACACATACCATTCTTTATATCAAAATCATATGTATTCTCTTGGAAATTAGTCTTCTTACCGTCTTTATCTACAGAATACAACTGATATACTTCATGATTATTAGCATTAAAGACGCAGGTTGGTTCTATACCAACCTTAACAGAAAAACCTGGCAACAACTTATTATGAACTAAAATTGGCATACTCACATAATTTATTCGCAAGTAACGATCATAAACTACAGTGTGGTCATCAGTATAATCCTCCAACTTACAGCCTGCTTGAACAAATGATAAGCCAGCAGAAAGACATACGGCATCAGAAGCCTGATACATCACATCAGCGCCTCCAACAAACCCTAACAATGCATGTGTCTTTACTTCTGTACCTTGCTCAATACCAATTTCATAGATTCCAGACCCACCTAACAAAGAAGAAATTGACACTCCAACATGCGGTATCACTGACCATGTACCTAATTTATTCTGTGCCATTGATACCAAAGTTGATGTAACTAATATGATTAGAATAGCTATTCGTTTCATAGGTTTTGTTATTTATTTTGTTAAAGATTATATATGTTAAACGTATTTTGCATGATTTTATTGCAAAGCACATACGATTTGTGAATATTTTATGAAGACATACAACAGTATTATCACCACAACAAGAGTCGCGAAAATTATTTACATTATTTCTTAAAACATTCGTCTAAAAAGACAAAAAACAGCCTTTTCTAACACCCTTGTAACTTAATACAAATCAGATAGTTACAAAATAGCAGCGCAAAAGGTGCTTAATTGGACTTCAAAAGGGCGTTAATAAGACCTCAAAAGGGCACCTTTTAGAGGCTAATTGGGCGTCTTTAAGAGCCTTAAAGAGCATCTTTTAATTTTCAAGTATGAGTTTTTTATTACAAAATAGAAAATTATCACCTTGAGACAATGCCCACTTATTAGCTTAAAAAGGAGACATTAGATATCCCTATAGCGGTTGAAGGAAAAACACAACGTAATTGTTTTAAAACTTTCGAGCATAACTCCCCTACCTTCCCTTCCATAGTAATATGTTCACAAGTTTCATCTTTTATCTCTAAATAAAGCATAATTTCCTTTGTCGTTACCTTATTTTGCAGTATCTTTGCAACAACTTTGGTGTATTATACCTTATTAAAGAAATGGCAAAAAAAAGAAACAAAGCCCGCAGTCGTCATAGCCTGCAGGTTGTCACACTATGTATCAGTACAGCTATGGTACTGATGCTGATTGGTATAGTTGTACTTACAGGCTTTACCAGTCGCAATCTTAGTTCTTATGTAAAGGAGAATCTGACTATCACTATGATTCTCCAACCCGATATGAATACGGAAGAGAGTACTGCTCTCTGCGAGCGTATTCGCACCTTGCATTATATCAACAGCTTGAACTTTATCAGTAAAGAGCAAGCGTTGAAGGATGGAACTAAAGAATTAGGTGCCAACCCTGCCGAATTTGCAGGTGAGAATCCGTTTACGGGTGAGATAGAAGTACAGCTGAAAGCTAACTATGCTAACAATGACTCTATCCGCAATATTGTTCAGCAGTTGCGTACCTATCGTGGTGTGAGTGACATCACTTATCCACAGAGCTTGGTAGAAAGTGTAAACCAAACTTTGGGTAAGATTAGTTTGGTATTATTGGTTATTGCTGTATTGCTCACCATCATATCATTCTCTCTGATTAACAACACTATCCGATTGAGTATCTATGCACATCGCTTCTCAATCCACACGATGAAACTTGTTGGTGGTTCATGGAGTTTTATCCGTGCACCATTCTTGCGCCGTGCGGTATTAGAAGGATTGGTTTCAGCCCTATTGGCAATTGCAGTCTTGGGTATCGGAATATGTCTCCTGTACGAAAAGGAACCAGAGATTACGAAATTACTGTCATGGGATGCATTGATTATCACAGCAATCGTAATGTTAGCTTTTGGTGTGATTATTGCAACCTTCTGCGCATGGCTGTCAGTAAACAAGTTCCTGCGCATGAAGGCAGGTGACTTATATAAGATTTAAAAGGAACAGTAAAAAGGGGAAAAGATAAGAGAGTAAAAGTTTCTTGTAGATGGAAAAGAGAAAAACTCATTATTCCAACTAACTTCTTTAACTTCTCAATCTCAGCCCCTTGAACTCTTCAAAAATAGAATATGGACAAAAGAAATTTAGCTTTTGGTAAGACCAACTTTATTTTGTTGGCTATAGGTGTAGCCGTTGTTATTCTCGGCTTTATCCTTATGAGTGGTGGAACATCTACTGAAACCGTATTTGATCCAGACATCTTCAGTGCCCGTCACATCAAGGTAGCGCCCATTGTTACCTTTATTGGTTTTATCTCTATCATTGGTGCTATTCTCTATCAGCCGAAAGAAACTAAAGAAGTGGAGGAATAATGACACTTTTACAAACGATTATTATCTCTATTGTCGAAGGGCTAACGGAGTTCCTTCCTGTGTCATCTACGGGTCACATGATTATTACACAAAATCTTTTAGGTGTACCATCAGGTGACGATTTTGTACATGCCTTTACCTTCATCATCCAGTTTGGTGCTATCCTCTCTGTCGTATGCTTATATTGGAAACGCTTTTTCCAAATCGATCATACCCCAGTGCCTGTTGATGAAACTTGTACTTTCAAAAGGATTATTCACCCAATCCGCTTCTACTGGTTATTGTTCATTGGTGTCCTACCAGCTGTTATCATTGGCTTAGCAGCTAAGAAAAGTGGTTTACTTGACTGGCTGCTCGACTCAGTTTGGGTTGTAGCAATAATGCTCGTTGTGGGTGGTATCTTCATGCTTTACTGCGATAAACTGTTCAATAAGGGAAAAGAAGAGAATCAAGTAACTGAAAAACGTGCCTTTAGCATTGGTCTTTTCCAGTGCTTATCGGTTATACCTGGCACAAGTCGCTCTATGGCTACCATCGTTGGCGGTATGGCAAACGGATTGACACGTAAGCGTGCAGCAGAGTTCTCATTCTTCCTTGCAGTACCTACTATGGCTGGTGCAACACTACTCGACCTACTTGATTTATTAAAAGGTGACAGCACATGGGCGTCTGCTCATAACCTTATAATGCTCGCTGTAGGCTGTGTTGTATCATTTATCGTTGCGCTATTGGCAATGAAATGGTTTGTAAGTTTCCTTGCAAAATATGGTTTCAAGTGGTTCGGTTGGTATCGTATCATCGTTGGCGTTATCATTATTATAATGCTACTCTGTGATATTCCACTGAATATGGTTGACTAATCTTATATACTTATTGCCCTAATGAACTTCAAAGAAGGAGTAATCATCCCTATCGACAAGCCCTACGGAATCACCAGTTTCAAGGCATTGGCGCACGTACGTTACCTTTGTACACAGGCGAATGACGGAAAAGTAAAGATTGGTCATGCAGGTACTTTAGACCCTTTGGCTACAGGAGTACTCATCCTTGCTACGGGTAAGATGACAAAGCAGATTGAAACCTTGCAGACACACACAAAGGAATATACAGCTACTCTTCAGTTGGGAGCAACCACACCGAGCTACGATATGGAGCATGAGGTGAATGAAACCTTCCCAACAGAACACATAACAAGGGAACTGATAGACGCTACACTTCCTCAGTTTGTGGGTGATATCGAGCAGATTCCACCAACTTACAGTGCTGTAAAGGTGGATGGTAAGCGTGCTTTCGACTATCGAAGAAAAGGTAAGGATGTTACGTTAAAACCTAAGAACATTCGCATTGATGAGATAGAAGTATTAGACTTCGATGCAGAGAAGATGCAACTATCAATTCGTGTGGTCTGCGGTAAAGGTACTTATATCCGCGCATTGGCACGCGACCTTGGCAGAGCTGTGAATAGCGGAGCCTATCTTACAGCATTGCGCCGCACACGTGTTGGAGACGTAAAAGTGGAAGACTGCGTCAATTATGACCAGTTTGAAGCATGGCTTCAGCAACAAACAATAGAAAAATAATAAACTCCCCAATATAAAAATATGAAGCTTTCACAGTTTAAATTCAACTTACCAAAAGAGCAGGTAGCCTTATATCCACATTCATCTGAGCGTGTACTGACACGTACTGATGGCAGCACACAGACCTTCACTGTTACACGTCGTGACGAAGGTAGACTGATGGTGTTACACCGTAAGTCAGGAAAGATTGACATGTTTAAGGGTGAGATCAATGGTGAACCTAAGGAAGAAGACTACATCCGCTTCAAAGATGTATTCAATTACTTCGATGAGGGCGATGCTTTTATCTTCAATGATACTAAGGTTTTCCCAGCTCGTCTGTATGGAACAAAGGAGAAGACTGATGCTAAGATTGAGGTATTCCTCCTTCGTGAACTGAATCAGGAGATGCGTCTTTGGGACGTATTGGTTGAGCCTGCACGTAAGATTCGTATCGGAAATAAGCTTTTCTTTGACGAATCTGGCACAATGGTGGCTGAGGTTATTGACAACACGACTTCTCGTGGTCGCACACTTCGTTTCCTTTACGACTGTCCGCACGATGAATTTAAGCGTGAGTTGTTTGCTTTGGGTGAAGCTCCATTACCACGTTATATCATTGACAATCGTCCAAAGGAGGATGGAGAAGAGTTTGCACACGCAACAGCTGACGACATGGAGCACTTCCAGTCAGTCTTTGCAAAGAACGAAGGCGCAGTCTCTGCACCAGGAACAAACATCCACTTCTCTGAACACATGATGAAGATGATGGATATTAAGGGAATCAAGAAAGCATTCATCACTTTACATTGTGGCTTAGGTAACTTCCATGACATTGAAGTAGAAGATCTTACAAAGCACAAGATGGATTCTGAAGAGATGCACATCAATGCCGATGCTTGTCGTATTGCCAATGGTGCTAAACAGGCAGGACATCGCCTTTGTGCCGTCGGTGCGAGTGTTGTTAAGGCTACAGAGACAGCCGTTGGTACAGATGGTATGTTGAAAGAGTACGATGGTTGGACCAATGAATTTATCTTCCCTCCATACAACTTTGGCTTTGCTGACTCTATGTTGGTTAATTTCTATCACCCATATTCAACCTTATTGATGGAAACAGCAGCCTTCGGAGGTTATGATCTTGTGATGGAAGCATATGACAAAGCGGTAAAGAATGGTTATATGTTTGGTTGCTTCGGTGACTCATTGTTGATTCTCAACGATTAATATGCACATAGTTTATTTATCCCTCGGCACAAATCTTGGCAATAGAAAGGCTATTATGCACGAGGCGATAGCATTGATAGAAAAAAAGATTGGCACAGTTTTGCGCCAATCTTCTTTTCATGAAACGGAGCCTTGGGGGTTTGAGAGTCCTAATCTCTTCCTCAATGCCTGTGTATGTGTTTCAACATCGCTTGCCCCTCGACAGCTATTAGAGGTGACACAAGCTATAGAAATAGAGATGGGGCGGGTAAAAAAGTCTATCAATGCACAATATACAGACCGCATCATTGATATTGACATCCTGCTTTACGACAAGCTAAATATCAATGAACCAGACCTTATCATTCCCCACCCTCTTATGGAAGAGCGTGAATTTGTTATGCTTCCTTTAAAGGAGATATGGGAGGATTAGACTGTCTCAAGTCATAAAATAAACTAAATCTATTTGCTTTAAGTGTTCTCAAACTTACACAACCCTGACATAAAATATAACAAACCAATATTTTGACTAATAAGATAAACAAATGAAAAGAACTTTATTATTAGTACTAACTGCGTTTACTAACATTCTACTTGCTAACGCAGAACCCATCACTAAAGCGCGTGCTTTGAGTATTGCAGCTAAATACATCAACAACCCAAAACTATCGAACGATACTCCCAAAACCCGCTCATCACAAGCGAATGAGCAACCAGCCTATTACATCTTTACAAATCCAAACGACAAGAAATTCGTTATTATCTCTGGAGAAAGTAAACTCAACGAGCTCGTGGGTTATGGAGATAAGATGACAGAAAACCCCAACGACCAGCCTCCATACTTCAAACTGTTCTTAAAGGAATATGAACGTGTTGTAAAAGAAGTGCGTTCTAAAGCTACAGTTACTACCCCACAGCGTCCTATCAAACGAAAGGTAGAACCCTTGCTTACTTGTAAGTGGAGCCAGTATGACCCTTTCAATAAGTACACCCCACTAAGTGATGGTCAGCATACACCTACTGGCTGTGTTGCAACAGCCACAGCACAGGTGATGTTCTACAATAAATGGCCTAAGAATCGACCACAAGATTATATAGCATCAACAGGTGATGATGCTAAGAAGAGTGCTACTTATTGGTGGGATGAGATGAAGAACACGACTAATGAGATGGGAACGGAACATTCTCGACAAGCCGTTGGCGTATTGATGTATGATATTGGTAAGGCTGTCAATATGAGATACTATTATAGAGGTAGTGACTCAAACTTACAATATGCTTGCAATGCACTTCGCGACAAGTTCGACTATACCGTGCGTTATCTTGACAAAAACTTCCTTCCTGCCAATGACTTCCTCAATGAGGTGATGCAAGAAATCTCAGACGGATACCCTGTCTTGGTAGTAGGTGGTCCTCATGCCTTTGTTTATGATGGCTATGATGAGCAAGGCCTCATTCACACCAACTGGGGCTGGGGAGGTGAAAACGACGGATACTTCGACATCAACATAGTTACCCTTAATGTTTCAGGCTTTGCCCTCAATAGTGGAACATTCTGGGACGATATCTCAGTTGTCTTTGCCCATCCTAACGACGGTAAGGCTACACCTTTTAAGGATATAGAGCGCGGATTAGATGCAAGAACCACCACTTCACTCACTATTGACAAGACAGAAGCAAACCGTTCTGAAAGTTTCAGTGCAAAGATTGAGAAGTTAGGCTCGTATAGTTCGGTGAAAGGTGAACTTGGTGTATTCACTGGGAAGGTTGTACTTGCCCTTTATAATGACAAGAACGAACGAGTAAAAATCTTCAACTCAACTGCAAGCGACCAGACTTGGGCATCTATCTTTACTTCCATGTCCTTTGATGTTACTGATATTAACTTTAAGGGTATTGCTGACGGAAACTACCGTTTAGTACCCGTATTCTCTGAGATGCTCAATACCAAGACGAAAGAACACGGCGACTGGAAGCCAATCAATCACGCCAATGAGATAGAAGTAAAACTCACTCCAAATGCAGTACAGCTCAATACAAATAACCCAAAGGATGTAGTTGTTATTGAAAAGGCACCAAGCCTACTTGCACCTTATTATGAGGGTTCTGGATTTAAGGGTGCATACAGCTTCACGATGTATAACCCTGGACGTGAAGAGGTGCGTGGTGAGCTTGTGATGACACTTACAAATCAAGAGACAAAGAAAGAATATAATGGTTATCTACTTACTCCAAACGTTGTTGCACAACGTCTTGGACGAACTACCTTTGTCATTAATATGCTTCCACTATATTACAACAAACCAAGTTTAGGGAATCTTCCAAGAGGCAAATATGACGTCAAACTATCAATAAAAGCCAATAGAAAAGGAACCGAAGTAGAGATACCTATTGACATGAAAGAGCCATTCGAGATCGAAGTATTACCTTATGTCAATAATGGAAATATCGAATTAACTTTCCTCGACTACTATGCGGATGGTAAATACGCCAATTACAGCACCTTCCAACTTAATAAGATAAAGAATATCAGTCTGCAAGTACATTCTAAAGTATCTGGCTATCAGATCAGAAATGGCTACCGCGGTCCAATCCATTATCGTCTACTCGATTTGACAAGTAACAAGTGGATTGAATTAGGAACTGTTCATAATGTTTATCTCCCTTGTGATGCAGACAACAATGCAGCCGAGACACGTATCACATTCTCTGCTTCTCAGTTAGAACCTAACCATTCATACGAAATACATTTAGAGCTTGAGCGAGACGGACAACGACAAGATACATGGAACCCACTTGTACTACGCAATGTCTTCAACACCATCAATGAGTTAAATCCTACAGGAATCAATTCAATTAATTACAACAAAAATACCGCAAAAAATATCTTTACACTACAAGGTATTCGCCTGTCAAAGACTTGGGAAGAACTCCCTGCAGGCATCTATATCATTGATGGTAAGAAAGTAATTAAGAAATAGGAAAGAGACTATCTGTATAACAAATACGGATAATATTGAGTTTTCAAACTCCAATAAAAAGATTAAAAGCCAAGTCGGTCATTGTGTATTATCTCATAATATGCGATGACCGATTTTCTGTTAAGGCAAATCATACCATAATTACCAATCTCTTTGTAAATATTTTTCACCGCTTCGATTTTTATTAAGGCTTAATTGGACTCGAATTAACGCCCTTTTGGCTTCTAAAAGGTGCCCTTTTGAAGTCTTATTAATGCCCTTTTGCAAGCCAATTAAGCACCTTTTGCAAACCATTCTTGTAACATCCTCAATATAAAAGAGTTACAAAGGCGCATAGAAAGACTATTCTTTACTATTTTTCTACTATGACATCAGGAGATAATGTAAAGAAAATTCAAGCCTTCTAAAAACTTTTAGAAAACTCTATTACACGGACATTCTAATACTTAGAATATTGAGATAATATAAAAAAGGAAACAAAACTATCTCTTAAGAACAAAAACAATAGTAGCAGGAGACAAAGAAAAAAGGTAAGAAAGTAAAGTATGGATAAACCAACTTTAACTTTCTTACCTTTTATTTTTTTGCTTTCAGAAGTCTTACTTACGTAGACCCAAAGCCTTGATGATAGCACGGTAGCGCTCAACATCGCGATCGTAGAGGTAATCGAGCAATGCACGACGCTTACCTACGAGCTGTGTCAATGAACGAGTTGTAACATAATCCTTGCGATTCTTCTTTACGTGCTCGGTCAAGTGCTTGATACGATAAGAGAAAAGAGCAATCTGGCTCTCAGCTGAACCTGTATCAGTTGTGCTCTGTGCCTTACCATACTGTGCGAAGATTTCTGCCTTCTTTGTCTTGTCTAAATACATAATTTTGTTTTGATTAATGTGATTTGCAATTACATCTTTCCGTCGTTAGCCGCCTTAATCACAACGGGTTACGACATCAAATGCATCGGACGTTCCGAAAATGCTGTGCAAAGTTACAACTTTTTATTGGAACCACAAACGTTTTCCATTTTTTATTCGTAATTTTGCAGCATAAATTTAGCGTAAGCTTTTTAAGGTATTTAAATGCAAGATATTCGTAACATCGCAGTTATTGCACACGTAGACCACGGTAAGACAACCTTGGTTGACAAGATGATGCTCGCTGGAAAACTTTTCCGTGACGGACAAGACAACAGCGGAGAAGTTCTCGACTCTAATGACTTGGAGCGCGAACGAGGGATAACAATTCTGAGTAAGAATGTAAGTATTAATTGGAAAGGAGTAAAAATCAACATCCTCGACACGCCGGGTCACTCTGACTTCGGTGGTGAGGTTGAGCGTGTGCTGAACATGGCAGACGGCTGTTTGTTGCTCGTAGACGCTTTTGAAGGTCCTATGCCACAGACACGTTTTGTGCTACAAAAGGCCCTTCAACTTGGTTTGAAACCAGTTGTTGTTATTAACAAGGTAGACAAACCTAACTGTCGTCCTGAGGAAGTATATGAGATGGTATTCGATCTCATGTGCGACCTTAACGCTACAGAAGACCAGTTGAACTTCCCTGTTGTCTATGGTTCAGCTAAGAATGGCTGGATGAATGAAGACTGGAAGAAGCCAACAGATAATATTGAATATCTGCTCGACCTCATTATTAAGGCAATCCCTGCTCCTAAGCAGATTGAAGGAACACCACAGATGCTGATTACATCTTTGGACTATTCAAGCTATACAGGACGTATCGCCGTTGGTCGTGTACACCGTGGTACACTGAAAGATGGACAGAATATTACAATCTGTCACCGCGACGGAACACAGGAACGCACTAAGATTAAAGAGCTTCATACCTTCGAAGGTATGGGACATAAGAAGACTGATGCCGTAGATTCAGGCGACATTTGTGCCGTAATTGGCTTAGAGAAGTTTGAGATTGGTGATACTATTGCTGATTTTGAGAATCCAGAACCACTGCCACCTATCGCTGTTGACGAACCAACAATGAGTATGCTCTTCACCATCAACGACTCTCCTTTCTTTGGAAAAGAAGGTAAGTTCTGTACCTCTCGTCACATTAGCGATCGTCTGAATAAGGAACTTGAAAAGAACCTTGCACTTCGTGTGCGTCCGATGGAGGACTCTATGGATAAGTGGATTGTTAGTGGTCGTGGTGTACTTCACCTCTCTGTCCTCATTGAGACAATGCGTCGCGAGGGCTATGAGTTGCAGGTTGGTCAGCCACAGGTTATCTATAAGGAGATTGATGGTCAGAAGTGTGAGCCTATTGAGGAGTTGACAATCAACGTACCAACAGATTTCTCAAGTAAGATGATTGATATGGTGACTCGTCGTAAGGGTGATCTTCTCGGTATGGATGCTGAGGGTGAGCGTGTGAACATCACCTTTGAAATACCATCACGTGGTATCATTGGTCTGCGTACCAACGTCTTAACAGCCAGCCAGGGTGAAGCTATCATGGCGCACCGTTTCAAAGATTATCAGCCATTCAAGGGCGAAATCGTACGCCGTACAAATGGTTCAATGATTGCATTGGAAGCTGGTACTGCCTACGCATACGCTATCGATAAGTTGCAGGATCGTGGTAAGTTCTTCATCGATTCAGGTGAGGAAGTTTATGGCGGACAGGTTGTTGGCGAGCATGTTCACGACAATGACCTCGTTATCAACGTTACGAAGGCAAAGCAGTTAACCAACGTCCGTGCATCTGGTTCTGACGAGAAGGCACGCGTCATCCCTAAGACCGAGATGAGTCTTGAGGAATGTCTTGAGTACATCAAGGGCAACGAGTATGTTGAGGTAACTCCAAAGAACATTCGTATGCGTAAGATTACGCTCGATCATAATGATCGTAAGCGTGAGAGTAAAGAATAGACATCTTACTAATAATAAGTTAGAAAGGCGGCTGTCCACAACGGATAGCCGTCTTTTTTCGCTTAAAACAGGAATAACTTTTATTATAATTCATATTGGTTACTTACTATGCTACTTTTTGTTTATCTTTGTATCTAACAAGTAGATTTGATAATAAAGAGCTCAAGTATAAATAAGAGTAGTGTCTAAAGAAAGCAGAAGAGAAGTTAAGTCGATTGCTTCTGCCACAAAACACTAAGCAAATAAAGGTTTTAGCTATGTTAGGAGCAATCATTGGAGATATCATTGGCTCAGTATATGAGTTCAACAATAAGAAGCAGAAAGACTTTCATCTCTTTACCCCGATGAGTCGGTTTACAGATGACACTGTGATGACTTTGGCTGTTGCAGAATGGCTAACAGAAGACAAGGAACACAGTGAAGAAGGGCTTGTACTGCGAATGCAAGACTTGGGTAGACGTTATCCTTACGTTGGTTACGGCGGTGGTTTTAGGCGGTGGCTGTACAATCAGCAACCAAAACCTTATAACAGCTATGGGAATGGGGCGGCTATGAGAGTAAGCCCTATTGCTTTCTATGCACAGAGCTTAGAGGAGACCTTAAGACTTGCTACTATCTCAGCAAAGGTTACTCATAATCATCCAGAAGGTATAAAAGGTGCCAAAGCAATTGCCTCCGCAACCTATCTTGCACGCACAGGAGCATCAAAAACAGAGATAAAAGCTTATGTGGAGGCAAATTTCAAATATAATTTAAACCTGCAGTTAGACCATATCCGTTCCATTGTCTGCGATGCTATGAGTTGTCAGAAAACTGTTCCAGCAGCTATTTGGGCATTTTTAGAAGGCGAGGACTTTGAGGACGTGATACGTATTGCTGTCTCCTTGGGCGGTGATTCAGACACAATAGCAGCAATGGCTGGAAGTATTGCACAAGCTTTTTATGGTCTTCCTCTAAAGCTTGCCACCTATTGTTACGCACTGCTAACACCATACTTACGCACTATTCTCAATAAGTTCGAAGAAAGTATAGGAGTACTTGCTCCCGACCCTTTCGACATTGAAAGATTTATCAAGGCTCAGAATGCTGACAACACCTACCAACGAGCGTTGGAAGAAATGCAGCGAGGGCATAAAACCTCACACTGGATATGGTTTATCTTCCCACAACTAAAAGGACTTGGACATAGTCGCTATTCACAATATTACGGCTTAGCTGATGCGGACGAAACTCGTACATTCCTTGCAAACTCATGCTTGAATAAACGACTGCGTGAGATAACCTGCACCCTACTGACACATAAAGACAGAAACATAGAACAACTTATGGGCAGTTATGTTGATGCTTTAAAGCTAAAATCTTCAATGACATTATTTGATGCTATTAGTCCAAATGATATCTTTTCAGAAGTTCTAAAAACATTTTACAATGGTGAGAAGGACCACAATACGATAAAAAAGATAGGCTAAAACGTGGAGAAACCTTATCAAAACATCCCTCTTACATTAAGATTTCATTCTCTTTTTCTTCTTTTCTTTTATAAGAAACAACAGAACATTCAGCAAAAATACTTACCTTTGTTGTTATAAAATAAATATTCAATGAGCACGATTATCTATCCATCCCCTATATTTGGACCAGTTCACAGCCGTCGTTTAGGTATTTCCTTAGGCATTAACTTGATGCCAGCAGACGGTAAGATATGCACATTCGACTGCATATATTGCGAATGTGGCTTCAACAAAGATCACCGCACAAAGACGCCCCACCCTACTCGTGAACATGTTGCGGAAGCTTTGGAAACCAAGTTAAAGGAGATGCAACAAGAGAATATTCACCCTGATGTATTGACTTTTGCAGGTAATGGCGAGCCTACCTCCCACCCACACTTTGATGAAATCATTGACGACACAATCCGCCTACGTAACAAATATTGCCCACAGGCTAAGATATCTGTCCTCAGTAACTCTACCTTTATCCACCGTCCGAAGATTCATGAAGCACTATCAAAGGTCGACAATAACATTCTGAAACTCGATACCATCAATGCTGAATATATCAATAAGGTAGACCGTCCTACGCAGCCTTCCTATGATGTAAAAAGAATCATTGCAGATATCAAGTCTTTCAACGGACAAACAATTATCCAAACAATGTTTATGAAAGGGACTACTGAAGACGGATATGATGTTAACAACACAACCGAAGCCTTCGTTGCACCGTGGCTTGAGACAATCAAAGAGATTGCTCCCCGTGAAGTAATGATTTACACCATCGATCGTGAGACGCCCGACCAGCACCTGCAAAAGGCTACACGCGAAGAATTAGATGCTATCTGTGATCGTGTCATCGCATTGGGAATCCCTTGCACAGCATCATATTAACGTTTCTCTATTCTTAATATCCCTATCACGGAAAGATTCCTATTATAGAAAAATATCCAATACGAAAGTATAAACCAAACATAATGGACACACTTTTGATGTGCCTATTTTATTTTGACGAATGTATAAATCCTCCGTCTCTCTTACTTATAAAACAAATTACTTTAAGTTTAGTTGAGGGTTACTTGCATTACCAGAAGCCTACAGAGCCTACTGAAATGTCATAACTTTTCTTATTCCTACAATCTCAATACATGCTCTTTTGGCTTCTAAAAGACGCCTTATTGACTTGCAAAAGGTGCCCTTTTGAGGTCTAACTAACGCCCTTTTGAGGCCCAATTAAGCACCTCTTACTTTACTACTTTGTAACTAACTGATTCGCTGTTGATTGCAAACTTGCTCTTTACACGCGTTTTAGTCTTTATTTGTAGCTATTTTACCCAAATTTATGTCATGATTTTTCAAAACATTATCTACGAAATTTAAAGCACAAATCAGGCACCAGTTTAACCCAAATTAATAAATGAATTAAATAAAAAAGAGAGCCAACCTCACGGCTGTCTCTCCCCATCATAAAATTTATAGGTATGAAAATTATAATTTACTGATAATTCCTTCTTCTGTACCTCGCACGAATTCGAGGATGTTACGGATAGCAGGTGAGTCTGGTACCTGCTGTTCAATCTGGATACAAGCATCAAAGACCGATGTCTGACCGTGGAACAACAGACGATAAGCATTCGCAATATGCTTAATTACCTTATCATCAAGTCCTGCAGTCGTACTGATAGTGCTGTTTACACCATTAAAGCCAATAGGCGCTCCCCCAGCTATAACATAAGGAGGAACATCCTTAGAGAAGGTTGTACCAGCTTGTACCACAGCATATTCACCTACACGAGTATTGGCTTTCTCAACAACATTAGATGAGATAAGAGCACCAGTACCAATGTTACAATCACCAGCCACCTTTGCGCCATAACCAAAGACACAACGGTCACCAACAACAGTGTCATGACTGATATGTGCACCTTCCATCAAGAAGTTGTTTGAACCAAGAACTGTCTTACAACCACGATGTGTAGCACGATTGATGACAACATTCTCTCGAATAATATTATTATCGCCTATAATCAGTTCGCTCTTTTCGCCCACAAACTCAAAGTCCTGTGGCAAGGCAGCGAGTACTGAGCCTTGGTGAATCTTGTTGCCGTTACCCATACGAGTACCATTTAAGATACTCACAAAGGGGAAGATAATACAGTTATCGCCAATGACAACATCATCCTCTATATATACAAATGGGAATATCTTACAGCCGTCTCCTATCTTTGCTTTTGGAGAAATATCAGCTTTTGGACTAATTTCGCTACTCATAATCTTAAATATTTAATTTTTCAGTATCTACCGACAATCACCTTCAAGGGCAGCCTTATCAGTTATGTCGGTAATCATAATTATAACGTACTAATGAGAATTTTGCTCAGAATGATTCTGAATTGTAACTTGGAAGTAATCATAATTATGTATTATGAATTGTGAATTATGAATTACTTCGCACCTCCACCTAAGGCTTTGTACAGATTGACTATTGACTGAAGCTTTGTAAACTGCTCCTGAACCTGTGAGATTTCAGCATTAAGCAGACTCTGCTGTGCGGTAATAACCTCAAGATAAGTACTTGAACTCTGAGTATAGAGCATCTGTGTGTGCTCAACATTCTTCTTCAAAACATCAATCTGTTGCTGACGCAACTGCTCTTTTTCATTAGCAGCATTGTATGCTACAAGTGCATTGCTTACCTCTGAGCCAGCCTTAAGAATACTATTCTGCCATGTGTTGTATGCCTGCTTGTACTTATCTTCGGCAACACGCAAACCTGCTGTCAGCTGACCACGCATAAAGATAGGCTGTGTAAGGCTACCCACAACACTTAAAAGGAGTTTACCTGGGTTCACCATACCACCACTATTAGTCCAAGCCCCAGTAGGAGAAATGGTCAATAATGGATAGAAACGGCTGCGAGCTGTCTGAACATTATAGAAGCACTGTGCCAAAGCCATTTCGTTTGCATGTACATCAGCACGATTGCTCAATAGCTGTACACCGATACCACCTGCAAAGTTAGCTGGCAGACTCTGATTGTCAAGACTACCACGTGCTACGGTCTGAGCAGGCTCACCAAGGAGTAAGCTAAGCGTATTCTCTGTCTCACGAATCTGACGACGGATATCTGCAGCCTGTGTCTGAACACTGTAGAAAGCAGCCTCAGCACTCTGTACACTCGTTGAACGAGCACGACCAAACTCCATCTGAAGTTTCATCACATCCCAAGTATTCTTGGTCAGACCTAACATGTCATCGACAATCTGCCTTTGACGGTCGAGCATTAAGAGGGTATAATAAAGATTAGCGACACTACTTATAAGCGTTGTCTGTGCATAAACCTTATAATCTTGTGCCTGCATCATCGTCATCTGAGCAGCCTTCTTTGAAGAACGCAACTTACCAAAGAGGTCTACCTCCCAACTCGCTGCAACAGGAAGAGTATAAGACTGAGTTGATGATGTATGTGTACCGAAATGAGAAATAGTTCCTGTCGGTGCAAAGACTACTGATGGTAAAAAAGACAACTTAGCCGCTTTAACCTGCTGCTCAGCAATATCAACATTCAATGCAGCATTAAGTAAGTCTGGATTATTATTAAGCGCCTTCTCAATAAGAGTCTGCAGATGTGGGTCAGTAAAGACACTGCGCCATGGCAGATTACCAAAGTCATTAGCACCCTCAAGCGCAGCCTTGTCATCAATAGGGTCGCGAACAATGCCACTCATTTTCACGTCAGGGCGTTCGTAATTGCCATAGAGACTCTTACAGCCTGTCAGTAACAGGGCTGCAAGAGCTATGATGATTATATTTAATTTCTTCATTGTTATTCCTTTATTAGTGTCTACTCTTCAATCTTATAATCCGTTGCAGGTCCCTTTGAGAACTGCTCGAGTTCCTTGATTACATCACGGCTTGCCTCATCCTCAAATACGAGAGGCTTAACACGCTCCTGTAAGTACTGGAAGAAGGCGAACAGAGCTGGTACAACGAATACCTGACAGAGCGTACCGATAAGCATACCACCGACAGCAGCTGCACCCAACGTCTGGTTACCATTACGACCTACACCACTTGCAAACATCAATGGTAACAAACCAATAATCATTGCAAGAGAGGTCATAAGAATAGGACGCAGACGAGCACCAGCACCTAAGATTGCTGCATACTTAATCGCCATACCTGTACGACGACGCTCAAGAGCGAACTCTACAATAAGAATAGCATTCTTTGCCAACAGACCAATCAACATAATCAGTGAAATCTGCATATAGATATCATTGTTATGTCCGAAGATCAACGTAAAGATAAATGCACCAGACAAACCGATAGGAATAGAAAGAATTACAGCCAAAGGAAGGATGTAACTCTCATACTGAGCACTCAAAATCAAGTAAACGAATACGATACAAAGAACGAAAATCATTGCGGTAGAGTTAGATGACTCCTGCTCTGAACGAGTCAGACCAGAGAACTCATAACCATAACCCTGTGGCAACACTTGTTTTGCAACCTCCTCTGCAGCCTGAATAGCCTGACCTGAAGAATAACCATCAGCTGGTGTAGCACTGATAGAGATAGAGGTAAAGAGGTTGAAACGAGTAATGTTTGATGGACCATAAACACGCTTCAATGTGCAAAACTCACTTACAGGTGCCATTCCACCAGCTGTTCTTACATAGATATTCGTCAGTCCACTCTCACTCATACGACTCTCAACCGTGCCTTGAATCATAACACGGAAGAGCTTACCATAAGAGTTGAAGTTTGAAGCATACATACCACCATAATATCCCTGCAATACTGAGAGAATTGCAGCTGGTGATGTACCAGCCTGCTTTGCCTTTGCCACATCAACATCAACCATATACTGTGGATAGTTAGGATTATAAGTGGTAAGTGCACGGCTGAACTCTGGACGCTTATTCAATGCAGCTAAATAATCCTGTGCTACCTTATAGAACTTATTAAGATCGCCACCTGTCTTATCCTGCAATACAAAAGAAACACCATTTGATAGACCATAACCAGGAATCATCGGAGGACCGAAAGCAATAATCTGTGCTCCCTTGATACTTGATGTCTGCTTGTAAATCATACCCAAAATCATATTCGATGATGTTGGATCGATAAACAGACCAGCTATACCTGCGCCATCAAAGACAGACTTAATACGATCTATCATTCCATACTCACGCTCGGCAAATGGCTTTAGCTTAATAATAAAGGTTGACTGGTTAGAACCCTGTCCAGCGATGAAGTTGTAACCTACAATCTGCTCACGGCGCTCAATATATGGGTTGCTTGCCAACATTTTGTCAATCTGGTCGGTCACCTTCTGGGTTTCAACCTGTGATGTACCCGGTGGCAAACTAATCATTGCAAACAATGTACCCATATCCTCATTTGGAACAAGACCAGTCTTAGTGAAATTCATTGTCAGAACAAGCGCAACAATACCCAAAACAACAGTGAGGCTTGATATCCAACGGTGATTTATAATCTTCTCAACAACCTTCTGATACTTGTTGTTAATCTTATCATACTGGGTATTGAAAGCCATGTGGAAACGGTCAACACGTGACAGTTTCTTGTGCTCCTCATCCTTGCTATGTGGCTTCAGGAAGATAGCACAGAGCGCTGGAGAAAGTGTCAAAGCATTCAAAGCAGAGATGACGATAGACACAGCCATCGTAACACCAAACTCACGATAGAATGTACCAGAAGTTCCACCAATAAAGGATACAGGAACAAACACGGCTGACATCACCAAAGTAATAGAGATAATAGCACCAGAGATTTCGTTCATTGCATCAATAGCTGCTGTCATAGCGCTCTTATAACCTAAGTCGAGCTTTGCATGTACAGCCTCAACGACCACGATGGCATCATCGACCACAATTGCAATTGCCAACAGCAACGCCGAGAGTGTCAGCAGGTTGATGGAGAATCCGAATACCCAAAGGAAGAAGAAGGTTCCTATCAAAGCCACAGGAACTGCAATCATTGGAATTAACGTTGAACGAATGTCCTGCAAGAAGATATACACAACGAAAAATACCAATAAAAGAGTTATAAACAATGTAAAGACCACCTCTTCGATTGAAGCAAAGAGGAACTCTGTTACGTCCTGCTCAATTGTAACTTTCATGCCCGGCGGCATCTGCTTCTGAGCATCAGCCAAGGCAGTCTTCACATCATCTGCAATCTGTGTAGCATTTGAACCAGCAATCTGGTTTACCATACCAATAACAGCAGGACGGCTGTTGTTCTTCATCATAACTGAATACTGCAGACCACCTAACTCAACCTTTGCTACATCGCGCAAGTGAACTGTTTGACCATTGGTATTGCTTGAGATGATAATATTACCATACTCCTCAGGGGTCTTCAGACGACCTTTGTAACGCATGGTATATTCAAACTTCTGATTACTCTGCTCACCAAATGAACCCGGTGCAGCCTCGATATTCTGCTCTGCCAAAGCCATAGATACATCTGATGGAACCAGCTTATGCTGCTTCATCTTATCAGGATACAGCCAAACTCGCATAGAGTAGGTCTTCATACCCGGTGTCTGTACGTCACCAACACCATTGATACGCTTCAACATTGGCACGATATTGATATTGTTATAGTTCGTCAAGAACTCGTCATCATATCGTCCGTCATCTGTTGTCAATGAATACATCACAACGTTTGAACTCTGACGCTTTGATACCGTCACACCCACACGTGTCACCTCAGCTGGCAACAATGCCTGTGCTTGTGACACACGGTTCTGTACGTTGACAGCTGCCATATTTGGATCTGCACCCTGCTTGAAGTAAACCGTAATCATTGCCATACCAGCATTGGTTGCGGTTGATTCCATATAGGTCATGTTCTCAACACCGTTGATACTTTCCTCCAATGGTGTGATAACAGAATTCAGCACGGTCTGTGCATCTGCTCCCTGATAAAATGTCGAAATCGAAATCGTAGGAGGGGCAATATTCGGATATTGTTCAATAGGCAGTGATACCAATCCAATGATACCCAAGAGTACAAAGAAGATTGATATAACCGTTGACAATACCGGTCGTTTGATAAAATTCGTAAATGTCATAATACCTAATTGTTTATTTAGGGTTTGTAAATATCGAATGAGCTAAGCAATTCATCATCACCCCTCATTCAACACCTATCACCTACTTATCTTCTCCCTTCATAGCTTTGAGAAAGCCTGATGCTGAACCTTGGTTCTCGCCAAGTTTCTCTGCTTTCTCAATGGCTTTATCATACTCTGCTGGAGTAAGTGCCGTAATCTTTGCACCATCCTCAAGACTTGAAAGGCCCTTGCTCACAATACGGTCGCCCATTTTAAGACCACTTGTAACAATATAATTGATACCATCATTCTGTGGATCAACGGTTATCTCGGCATAATGTACCTTGCTATCAGCATCAACCTTATATACAAAGATCTTATCCTGAACCTGTACAGTAGCTTCCTGTGGTACCAACAAAGCACGGTTGTTATTCTTTGCGATAACAATCTGACCGCTACCACCACTCTTCAACAAGTGCTCTGGGTTAGGGAAACGGGCAATAACACTCACTGTACCAGTTGTTGCATCTATGATACCACTGGTCTTAACAACTACACCTTCATGGTTATAAGTTGTACCATCAGCTAACATCAAACTAACACTTGGGAAAGACTTGATAGCATTAGCCAAACCATTATTAGTACGGCTAAGCTTTAAGACATCAGACTCTGTCATTGAAAAGTAAACTTCTATAGAAGAAGTGTTACTAACAGTGGTAACAGGCTGTGCAGAAGAAGCACTAACCAAAGCACCTTCCTTATAAGGAAGACTACCAACATAACCTGATGCAGGACTCTTCACATAGCAGAAACCGAGATTATCTTTAGCAGTTGAGAGCATTGCCTGAGCCTGACGAACAGCTGCATGCGCCTGTGTCACTGCTGCATTAGCAGATGCTACGCCACTCTGTGCTTGGCTAACAGCAGCCTGGGCTGTCTCGTATGCATTCTTTGCAGCCTCCAACTCATAATCACCTATTACCTTATTATTATAAAGGTTCTTACTGTTACTATAAGTCAATCGTGAAGTTGCAGCCTGCGCATTGGCTGAATTAAGACTTGCATTAGCTTGTACGACACGAGCCTGAGCACCTGCAACACCACTCTGTGCTGATGCAACCTGAGCCTCGGCCTGACGAACAGCAGCCTGATAAGTAGAGTTATCTACCACGAAGAGGACCTGCCCTGCACGGACATACTCACCTTCATGTACATAAAGTTTCGTGATAAAGCCACTAACTTTTGGACGTACCTCAACATCCTGCACACCCTTAATGGTTGCTGGGAATGTCGTTTTCAACTGTGCATTAGCTGCACTAATTGTAACTACTGGATACTCATCGTTTGTTGGGAGACTTTGTCTACCTCCTCCACCACAACTGGTAAGTAACACTGTCACTGCTGTTATAGCAGACAATAAGATACTTTTTTTCATACCTAAATAAATTATATATTCTTTTTATTATCTCAATTCAACAGGAAAAACAAGGCTTAACCTGTATACTAAAAGTTTATTTATTATTAAGCAAAGTACGATAAAACTATAATTCTATAGTATAGTTTTGAGCGTACAAATTTAATATTATTATTTAATTCAACTCTGTTTATAACTTCTTTTTTAACAATAATTTCTATACCAACCCTAATTCCTTTGCCTTTTCTCGTAATAAAGCTAAAAGCGGTTCACGTTCATTAGGAACTTTATTATCGAGCACAGCATCCTTTAGCGTTTTTTTCAAAACTCCGACCTCCCTACTCGGCTTCAAATTAAACATCTCCATAATCTCGTTTCCATCAACACAAGGCTGTAAAAGACGCTTATAATCACGGTCTTTCAAGTCCTTTAGTTTCTCACGAACAATACGGAAGTTATCCAAGAAGCGTTGTTTTCGAACAGCATTCTTACTTGTTATATCTGCCTCACAGAGTGTCATCAAGTCATCAATGTCGTCACCTGCATCATTCATCAATCGACGTACCGCAGAGTCGGTCACCTCTTCATCAGCAATAGCAATCGGACGCATATGTAAGTCAACTTGTTTCTGCACATACTTCATCTTGCTATCCATCGGGAGTTTAAGACGACGAAAGATAGTTGGAACCATTTTTGCACCAACAAAGTTATGGTTGTGGAAGGTCCAACCTACTGTTGCATCCCAACGTTTACACTTAGCCTTACCGACATCATGCAACAATGCCGACCAACGCAACCAAAGATTATCCGTATGCTTACAAATATTATCTAACACCTCTAAGGTGTGATAGAAGTTATTCTTATGTGCACGTCCATTTCTTGTGTCTACAACATCAAGTGCAACAAGCTCTGGAAGGATGAGTTGTAAGAGTCCACAACGATACAACTCTATAAAGCCCTTACTTGGAGTTGCCGTCATCATTATCTTATTCAACTCTTCCTCAATACGCTCTCCACTAATAATCTTGATTCGTTCTGCATTACGCTCCAAAGCCTCGAAGGTCTCGTCTTCTATGAAAAAGTTAAGCTGTGTAGCAAAACGTACACAACGCATCATACGCAATGGATCATCTGAGAAGGTTACATCAGGATCAAGTGGTGTACGGATAATACCATCCCAAAGGTCATCAATACCTCCAAATGGGTCTACCAATTCTCCGAAACGTGCTTTATTCAAGCATACCGCCATCGCATTAATCGTAAAGTCACGACGATTCTGGTCATCTTCTAATGTACCGTCTTCAACTATTGGTTTCCTGCTGTCGTGGCTATAACTTTCCTTTCTTGCTCCGACAAATTCAACTTCGATATTCTTGTACTTTACTTGTGCTGTACCAAAATTACGGAAGACTGACAAATGTGCCTTCTTACCCAAGATGGCTTTCAATTCACTTGCAACCTGAATACCACTCCCAACAACAACGACATCAATGTCATTTGAAGGACGTTCCAAAAACAAATCACGAACGTAACCACCTACGACATAGCATTCTAATCCAAGTTTATCGGCTGCTGTTGAAATATGATGAAATATATCTTTGTCTATAAGCTGTGCCAATTCGGCATCTGAAAGATCTCGCATAATTAAATGTTATCTGTGTATGAATAGCCATGCAAAGATACGCATTTTAGTTAAGCCACACAAATAACTAACCTGTTTTGATAAGACCCTCAAAAAATAGTTCGCGAACAATCTTAAGAAAGTTCGCGAATTCTATTTGATTTATTCTTGATTAAAGCTAATCCTTTACTATAAACAATTTGCGGAGAGAGGAGAAGGCCCTCAACTCCCCCGAAAGAGGAAGAACCCCATTTGCAGAATATTCGCTATAAGGCTTACCTTATAAGGTTTACGCTCAAAATCTTTGCTGTGTGCCGTTTGGCTTATCATTCACAATAATACATTCAAACATGTGGGGGTATCTCGGTGTTCACTCCCCTCTCCAATAGGAGAGGGGTTGGGGGTGAGGCCGCTTGATTGGTTTAGCCTTCTGGCAAAGGTCCAGGAGTCTTTCCGCCCCCTTCTTCCTTAGAGCCCGATTTTTCCTCTTTCACTGTCTCATACGAGTTCTCGCGCAGCGCAGCCTTCAGTTCTACACCTGGCGTAAACGTTACGCGCGGCTTGATGGTCTCTGTCTTAAAAGCCTTTTCCGTTGCAGCCCCCTCGCTTGACAGTGTCAAGCGCATCGTGCCAAACTCGCCCAGCTGCACGCTAAAACCGTCACGAAGATAATGAGGCAGACAATCCATAAAGTTCGACAGTACGTTCTCAATGTCACCACGCGTCAGCGAAGAACGCCCCGCAATGTCATGCGCAATATCATGCAGACTTTTCTTGCCCAAATTTACGGGATTAGCATAGAGTTTTACCTCTGTTTTCTTTTGCGGATTCTTCCGCGCTACTAATTTGATTCTCATAATATCAAATATTTTTAAAAGTGAATAAATTATTTATAAGGGAGTTTCCCTTGGAATTTATATCCTACGAAAAAGTATTTGCTTATTTCCCCATTCAACCCTCTATTACTTCCGTTCAATCAATGACTGTTAGTCTAGAGTAGAGTCTAGGAAGATAAAAAATACATACGGTCAGAAGAAAATTTTTCTTTGAGAAAAATATTTTTTCATACGGTTCCCCGTAAATTTCTAACCGTATTAAATTTACGGGGAACCGTATAAAAATTTTCTTTCCTTCGCAGTCTAATTTCAGCAAGTCGTTTTCCTCACAGTTCAACTTGCTTTCGTCATTGACAAAATATACTTTCGTGCTCCATGAAATGTACTTTCGTCAAAATGGCTTTTAAACTTTGTTGAAATCTTACTCGAATGCCTGTGCCCTGTGTCCAGCATAACGTTGATTGATGCCTACACTAATAGAACTATTAGTGATTTCGAGGTAGTATGCAAGTAAATTACTACCACCATTAACTGGACTAGCGCTAGACGACCAATAATAGCCCCAATCACCACAGTTAAGCAATTTTCCCTGAAAACCTCCATAAGTTCCTATAGACGGTAAAAAGAAAAATTTACTTATCTCAGAAGCAGACGGTAGGATGTTGGAAACAGTAGTATTGCTTGTAGTATTTTGAGTAGTACGCCAATCAGTACCATCATAAGCATGCTCTTTATCATAACCACTAATGTAAGCTTTCTTCTTCAACCATACGCCACTTTTATATAAGTGCCCCATAGTTGTCCATACCTCGTCATGATCCAAGCGAGGGTCGCCCTTCATACAGTACCATGACATCTCATTGACATTGGGGAGAGTCTGAAAGAAAGGAGTTGTCGCATCATTTCTTACATACATACCAGGATTACTGTCGTTAAACCAGCGGGTTGGATCTGTCGCTTTACTTTGTGGATAGAATGTAGAAGCTGTAGCACCAGGTAAATAATATCTGAGAGTTGGCTGCCATAGAGGATTGTTATGTGTCCATTCGTAACCTTTCCAGTATTGATCCTGTGCATCCCACATATAGTAATGATCGCCGTCGTAACTGGTTACGTTGAGATCGGCCGTCATATCGTAGTAGGTATTCTTTGCATAATTGAAAGAACTTAGTGTTTTAGTAATAGTACCTTCTACTTCAGTTGCTACATCCCTCACCCAATAACGTATTTTAAGTGTATGTGTACCGGGCTTAATAACCATGTAAGCACCGTTAGTACTTACACTGGAAGAGGTAGTGTTGAGTGGGAAGCCGTTAGGGTTACTACCCCATCCTCCAGTGGTGAGTATAATTTTTTTACCACTACCAGAACCAGTCAGTTCGCCTGTTGTAGAGTTGAGAGTATAGGTATCGGTGATATCGTTGTCAGAGGTTACTTCAACCTTTGTAAGGTAGCAGTCTCTCAGAACTGTATTGCTTGTGTAAGGCTGAAAGACAAGGATAGCTGCCTGATGGTCAAGTGCAAAAGCAAACGAACCGTTTGACTGTTTCGATGCATCAGCCGTTCCGCAGTCACCTGATACGCCGAGGTAAACAGTTGAATTTGGTGTTTCTTGAAACTGAGAGGCTGAAATAGTTACTTGGTCATTGCTACCGTTTCTACCAGGATAATAAACCTTATAAGTTGTGCTATTTTCAAATTTACCAGGCACCTTAAATTTGAAAGAAGCAACTTTGGCAGATGGTGCGTTATTACTTTTTTGCCATGTGCCGTCGTCGTCCTTTACATAAATATAGTCGCCTGCTTCCCAAAAGAAATCACCACTGGTGTAGTCCATTGAAGTGCGGGTCTTAGCCTCGTCACCTGCTACGAAAGTTGTTAGATTCTTGTCGTTATCAGTCTCTGTACTTGTTGTACCCTGTGCTACATCTTCATTGGCACACGAAGCGAACACCAAAGCGAGCCCACAGAAAGTTGCGAACGAAAGCAGGCGTGTCTTAAATAAATTCTTTTTCATTGTCTGTCTTTTCTTTTTTGATTCTGTTTTCTTTTTTATTAATAACTCTCTTACTTAGTCTTCCCATGGAGAAGAAGTACCCTTGCTACTTTCCTCTATGTCTTCCCACTCTGCTACGGCCTTAGCACTTGATGGACCTGAAGCGTGATGTCCAGGCTTGTGCTGGCTTGGGAAAGAGGTAGCCATAAGACTAGTTTCTTCACTCATCTTTGCTATCTGGCACTGTGGCACGAGATAGGCTTTTCTTTCTTTTGTTTTCATCATCTTTTTGATTTGATTAAAATAGTTGTTATTTACTCTCTATGTGGCTTTGTCGCTCACCTTTTATTATATACATCCTGACGAACTCATTTTTTATCCTTTCTGATTGCTTGCCCTCTCCCTCTCTACAGGCAGACAGCATATCACTGCTGCCTGCCCGAGAAATCAACGAGAGAAAACAAACTATTATCAGAGAATTACAATTATCTTTTGCAGTAAAATCAATGCTTAAAACGTTCTTATTTTGCCTTCTTGATAGCTCGCAAACGGGCACAAAAAAGCGAACAAAGGAAACTCTGTGAAGTCCTTTGTTTACAACGGTTACGCCACGCTTCGCGCGCGCGTAGGATGACAGAAAAAAAGTATGATTAAACGCTAGGTGCGCCTGTGTGTGTGTGTGTGTGTGTGTGTGTGTGTGTGTGTTAGCAAAATATCTGAAACTACCAAATATAAAGCACTAAAAAAGGCAAAGAAATCAAAGTTTCTTTGCTGTGCTGGATTGGCTGGATATGTCATTGCTAATTGTTTCACGCCGCAAAGATAAGAAGAAATATTGGAATAATAAAAAAATGTAGAAGAAAAATATATAAATCATGAAAAGAAAGCAGAACTGTGAGCTATATATGTGGACTATCAGCAAGAAGGATGGGATTAGTTGGTAATTCATTCGTTTATTACAATGAAATTCTGTATTTTTGCAGTCAAATTGATTCACAATAATGGCAAGTCAACTGACAAAGACACAGCAGGAATTTCAAGATGTACTCGCAGAGTGCAGAAGTCTCTTTGAAAAGAAGCTCCACGACTATGGTGCTTCATGGCGTATTTTGCGCCCTTCTTCCCTTACTGATCAGCTTTTTATTAAGGCGAAACGCATCCGTTCTTTGGAGATTACGGGTGAAAGTTTGGTGGGTGAAGGTATTCGCCCAGAGTTCATCGCGCTGATAAACTACAGTATCGTAGGACTTATCCAGTTGGAAAAAGGCTTTGTCGACAACGTTGACATGACACCTGATGAGGCATTAGCACTATACGATAGCTACGCAAAGGAATCTTACGAGCTGATGATAAAGAAGAATCACGACTATGGCGAGGCTTGGCGCGATATGCGTGTCAGCAGCTATACCGACCTTATCTTAACAAAGATTGAACGCATTAAGGAGATTGAAGACCTTGGCGGTGCAACACTCGTCAGCGAGGGTATCGATGCCAATTATATGGATATAATGAACTACGCTGTTTTTGGAGCAATCAAACTACATGAATAAAATAAAGTCCATACTGGTAAACTTCAGCCGTGCCCTACTTGCTTTGACATTCATCTTTTCGGGTTTTGTCAAAGCGATTGACCCTTTAGGTTCGCAATATAAGATTGCAGAATACTTAGAGGCGGTGCAGTTGTCGGCATATATTCCAGATTGGGCACAATTGATTTTATCAGTCGGACTATCAGCAATAGAGTTCACCTTGGGTGTGATGCTCTTGCTTGCTATCCGTCGCCGACTCGCCAGCAAGTTATCACTCATCATGATGGTAGTGATGACGCTTGTAACCCTTTGGCTTACTGTAAGCAATCCAATACAAGACTGTGGATGCTTCGGTGATGCCATTCATCTCACGAATACGCAGACATTCATCAAGAATCTAATCCTCTTGACAGCAGCCATCATCCTTGCATGCTGGCCACTTTATCAAATACGCTTTGTATCAAAAACAAATCAGTGGATAGCCTTTTATTTCACGATTGTCTTTATTGTCACAGCCTCCACACTGAGTCTTTATCATCTACCTATCTTTGATTTCCGTCCTTACTACATCGGACAGAATATCAAAAAGGGAATGGAAATACCCAAAGGGGCTAAGCTAACGACTTATAAGACGACCTTCATCTGTGAGAAGAATGGCGTAACAAAAGAATTCACTGAAAATGATTACCCATACGATGATTCAACATGGGTGTTCAAAGACACACATCAAGAGATTCTCGAAAAAGGCTATGAACCTCCTATCCACGACTTTTCAATTACTGACGAAAAGACAGGAGAAGACCTTACTGATAGCATACTAACCAAAGATGGATATACTTTCCTACTCGTAGCTCCAGTATTGGAGCGTGCCGATGATAGTAACTTTGGTGAGATTGATGCTATCTATGAATACGCGAAAGAGAATGGTTATGGTTTCTATGGACTCACAGCAAGTACGGATAAAGCCGTAAAACACTGGCGAGATATTACAGGAGCCGAGTATCCATTCTATACGACGGATGGTACAACCCTAAAAACCATTATCCGAAGTAATCCCGGTTTGGTACTGCTTTATAAAGGCACCATCATCAATAAGTGGAGTCATAATGACCTGCCAAAACAAGCAGAACTAAACGCTCCATTGTCACTTATTGAGGCAGGACGTGAACCAGAAAATAAGACATGGACAAAGATTGTGCTAATCCTCATTTGCTATATCTTCCCGCTGACCCTCCTTATTGTTGCCGACCGCATCTGGTCATGGACACGATGGGTAAGAAAGCGCGAGGAATGGTTGAAGCAAAAAGAGGAGTGGTTAATATAAAAAGAACAATCAAATAAATTATATCAACTTTTAAAACGTAAAAGACAAATGAGAAAGAAAATTGTAGCAGGTAACTGGAAGATGAACGAGACCCTGCAGGAAGGTATTGCTTTGGCAAAGGAAATCAACGACTCATTGAAGGCAGAGAAGCCAAACTGTGATGTTGTTATCTGTACTCCATTCATTCACCTTGCAAGTGTTGCACAGGTATTGGACGCTGAGGGCGTTGCTCTCGGTGCTGAAAACTGCGCTGACAAGGAGAAGGGTGCTTACACTGGTGAGGTTTCTGCCGCTATGGTAAAGAGTACTGGTGCACAGTATGTAATCCTCGGTCACTCTGAGCGTCGCCAGTACTATGGTGAGACAGCAGAGATTTTGAAGGAGAAGGTACAATTGGCATTGGCTAACGGCTTGAAGGTTATCTTCTGCTGCGGTGAGACTCTTGAGGAGCGTGAGGCTGAGAAGCAGAACGAGGTAGTAAAGGCTGAACTCAAGGGTTCTGTATTCCACCTTTCTGCTGAGGAGTGGAAGAACATCGTTTTGGCTTACGAGCCAATCTGGGCTATCGGTACTGGTAAGACAGCTACATCTGATCAGGCTCAGGAGATGTTGGCTTACATCCGCTCTATCGTTGCTGAGAAGTATGGTAAAGAGGCTGCAGAGGACACAACAATCCTCTATGGTGGTAGCTGTAACGCAAGCAATGCTGCAGAGTTGTTCAGCAAGTCTGACATCGACGGTGGCTTGATTGGTGGTGCTTCATTGAAGGCTGCTGACTTCAAGGCTATCATCGACGCTTGGAAGAAGTAATTCAAAGAAAATCTAAGAGGCTGTATCAAATTGCTACTTGGTCAACAACCATTGGCATTTTTGATACAACCTCTATTTCAATTTTTATACACTAAAGAATGAAAAGACTCCTTACAATCATAGTTTTTATGCTGACTGCTGTTGTGGCTGTTAATGCCCAAGGGTCGGTGACGGTGTCGCAGAGTGCCGAGATTGACGCATTGGTGAATGGCAAGAAAGCTTCAAAGAAAAATAATAAAGACCGACAGAAAGTAGAGAGTCAAAACGAGAGCGCACGTCCAGCTATCAAGACGCCAGACACGAGACAGCTAACTGTTCCAAAGCTAAACGAGCATAAGCCAGAAATAGCACGCCCAGACAATAGCACCTTACAACCTGTCAGAACAAAGATTGTAAAACGTTTAGTCAGAAGACCGCACGTCCCTTCATGGGATGAGGTTGAAGACACGCGGATTGTGACCAAACGTATCAAAAAAGGTACACAGAAAGTAAGAGGCTTCCGTGTACAAGTTTATAGCGGTGGTAATACTCGTATTGCTCACCAACAAGCAGACAAAGCAGGACAGAAAGCAAAACAGCTCTTCCCTGAGCAGCCTGTTTACGTACATTTCTATCCACCACGTTGGATGTGTCTTGTTGGTAACTTCACCAACTATGAGGCAGCAAAGAAGATTATGCGAACACTCCGAAAGGAAGGCTATCCACATGCTAACGTCATCCGAATGATGGTGAGCATTAAGACAACACAACCTGTAGATTTCTAAGGTTTATTCCACCTTATTATCATAAAGAGAACCCTAACAAATACAATTAATCAGAAATCAAAATAATATGACGCCAGAAATACCATTCCGTGAAGGATTAGACGAACTTGCATCACACTACAAGCAGGTGCTTACACTCTTAGGAGAAGACCCTGAAAGAGAAGGTTTGCAGAAAACACCTATGCGTGTTGCAAAGGCTATGCAGGTACTTACACGTGGTTATACACAAGACCCACATAAGGTGTTGACAGATGCTTTGTTTGAAGAGAAGTACAACCAGATGGTTATTGTGAAAGATATTGACTTCTTCTCCATGTGTGAACACCACATTCTTCCGTTCTATGGTAAGGCGCATGTTGCATATATACCAAACGGATATATAACGGGATTGAGCAAGATTGCACGTGTTGTGGATATCTTCTCACACCGTCTACAAGTGCAGGAACGCTTGACAGAGCAGATAATGCAGTGCATCAATGACACACTGAAGCCACAAGGAGTAATGGTTGTCATCGAAGCAAAGCACATGTGTATGCAGATGCGTGGCGTAGAAAAGCAGAATTCTATCACTACAACAAGTGCTTATAGCGGTGTATTTGAATCAAGTAAGACTCGCAATGAGTTCATGGACTTGCTGCGTGGAGAGACCAAGAGAATATAATTAAAGCACTATTATAAACTAAAACTTAAAGACATGAAAAGAACAATGAAAGCAGCGGTAATGCTATTATGTACATTCGCCTTAACAGTGATGACCACTGGATGTTCCAATGACAACAATGAAGTAGAGCATCAGAAAAGTGCAGAACAGGTTCTTAACAATATGGTTGGGATTTATGAAGGAACACTGGGGTTTACCTATGGAACATCCACAGCAACTTCAAGTAGCTTGGGATGGAAGACAAATTGTAAGGTAGATAAGGATCACAATATTATCTTTGATCAATTTCCTTACCACACATTGGCTAATGGTGTATCAAAGAAAGGATTGGTCGGAGTAGCATCACCTTTGCTTGCAAGACTGCAAAAAGTAGAGAACAGTCCACTTAAAATAAAAATTGAAGCTGTTGGATTGAATTATAATAGAACAGAACTTTTTATCGTTCCAGATGTGAAGTTTAATGTAACAGGCACTAAAGAGATATACGAACTATCAGGACAAATTAGACCATCAAAAAACAACTATTATACAATGAGCACATCAGAAATGAACCTAGAGTTCACTGTAAATAAGTTGGTGAGAATTAATAAAGAACATGGGACGGCATTAGTTGAAAATGATTTTGATATGCCTGTGACCTATTATTTGAAAGTAAAAAGAGTTAAATGAAACTGATTTCATGGAATGTAAACGGGGGCTTACCTATATTTTAAGAGAAAGAACCCAAATACAAAAGTTTATGAAAAAGATAATAAAACTTACAGCTATGGCATTATGTACCCTCGCATTATGCCTCACAAGCTGCTCAAAAGACGACAACAATGAAAATATAGGGGGTAAGGAAAAAGAACTAACAAAAGAACAATTCCTTGAAGCACAGACAAAGGTTTTAAACAGTATTCCCGGTAATTACAAAGGTTTTATCAGTGCTGATGCAAAAAATCAGGGGCTTAGTGGTCATATTAAATGGACTGTCAATAGGAATGGCATAGTAGTTTGCAAGAACTTTCCTTATGAAGCTCTTGCGTTTGGAATATCTACTGATGACAACAGCAGCGAAGCCGCTCACCTTTGTTCAGCATTAAAAAAAGCTCCGTTAGCCAACCTTCAGTTCCGCCTTATAGGCAATCCTGACTCTAAAGATCCAGCAGATTTATATGCAACCCCACGTATTACAACAAAAATACAGACCTCTCAGGGTACTTATAACGTAGTCGGTCAGTTACGAAATGATAGACTTAATGCACACTATGATATAAAGTCATCCAGCCTCAATATGAAATTTATAATCTACAGATTGGATAAAGTTATAGAACATCAGGATGGACGCACTGAATATAAACAAGAACAGAAATTCAGCATACCTGTTGAGTTTGAACTAAGAACAATAGAAAAGAAAGAAATACAATGAAGTTTATTTCATGGAATGTAAACGGGCTTCGCGCCTGTGTAGGAAAAGAGTTTGAGCAGCAATTCAAGGACTTGGATGCTGATTTCTTCTGCCTACAAGAGACAAAGATGCAAGCAGGACAGCTCGATCTCAGTTTTCCTGGTTATGAATCTTATTGGAATTACGCTGACAAGAAGGGCTATTCTGGTACGGCAATATACACAAAGCATAAGCCATTGAGCGTGACTTATGGTATTGATATTGATGAGCACGACCATGAGGGACGTGTAATTACACTCGAGATGGAAGACTTCTACCTCGTAACTGTTTATACACCGAACTCACAGGATGGGCTTCGTCGATTGGAGTATCGTATGAAGTGGGAAGATGACTTCCAAGCCTATCTCCACAAACTCGATGAGAAAAAGCCTGTTATCGTATGTGGTGACATGAATGTTGCCCATCAGGAGATAGACCTCAAGAACCCAAAGACAAACCGCAAGAATGCTGGCTTCACTGATGAAGAGCGTGAGAAGATGACCCAATTACTAAGCAATGGCTTCATCGACACCTTCCGTACCCTTTATCCAGAGCAGGTTACTTACTCTTGGTGGTCATATCGTTTCCGTGCAAGAGAGAAGAATACGGGGTGGCGTATCGACTATTTCCTCATCTCAGAACGTCTCAAAGACCGCCTCGAAGATGCTAAGATTCATACTGAGATTATGGGAAGCGACCACTGTCCTGTGGAAATTATCTTGAAATAAGACAATCATATGCACGCCCAGATAAAGACACTACTCTTGATGGCTGCTGTCATGGCAGCCATTATTGTCTATGCTGTTATCCCAACTGAGATAACAATGGGCAGCTATACTATCCGCAAGATAACGCTTGTCAACCTAAGCCGACCGCTTATTGAGAAAACAAAACAAACAAAGCATACCGCTAAAAAGGTACATCGCAACCAAACAATCCTTTTCATTGGAGACTCAATGGTGGAAGGCCTTTCACGTAGGTTGGGTGATTATGCAGGCGAAAACGGACACAAACTATATACCGTCATCTGGTATAGCTCTTCTACAGAACGTTGGGGAACCACCCAAACCTTAGAACACTTCATTGCTGAATATAAGCCAACATACATACTCATCTGCCTTGGCAGTAATGAGCTCTTTATCAACGATCTTGCCAATCGTACGCAATATGTACAACAATTAGTAAAAAAAATAGGTAATATTCCTTTCGTATGGATAAGTCCTTCTGATTGGAATGGCGATACTGGCATTAATGATGTCATAAAGGAAAATGTCGGGAAAGGACATTTCTTTGACAGTCGTAACCTAAAACTCAAAAGAGGTAGCGACCATTATCATCCTACATGGGCAGCAGCTGCCTATTGGATGGATACCGCGGCTAAGTTTATAAGGAGTAAAGAGTGTGCTAATCCGCTACAACTCAACAATCCAAAAGCCCATCACAAG